>JAQGMT010000359.1 GCA_028292185.1 Ramlibacter sp.
CTTCGGCGCAAGCCATGCGCAGCGCGGTGCCGCTGTCCTGGATCGAGAGGCTGCCGGAAGTCACGCCTTCGTTGGGGGTGCGCGAGGTGTCGCCGGAGACCACTTCCAGCCGCTTCGGATCGACGTCCAGTTCGTCGGCAACGATCTGCGTCAGCGCGGTCAGGATGCCCTGGCCCAGTTCCACCTTGCCGGTGAACATGGTCACGGTGCCATTCGGGTTGATGCGCAACCAGGCGTCGAGCTGCCGGTTGGTGTTGAGGCTGCCCGGCAGTACCGCCGCAGCCGGAGCCTGCGCCTGTGCAGGCACGAGCGCGGCGAAGCTGAACAGGACGGTGAGTGAACTGCCTTGCAGGAAGGCGCGGCGGGTCGGCGTGTTCATGCTTGCAGCTCCTTGGCCGCGCGCTGGATGGCTTTGACGATGCGGGTGTGGGTGCCGCAGCGGCACAAGTGGCCGATCAATGCTTCCTGGATTTGCGGCACCGTCGGATTCGGGATGCGTTCCAGCAGCGACTTGGCCGACATGATCATTCCCGAGCTGCAATAGCCGCACTGCGCGGCCTGCTCCTCGATGAAGGCCTTCTGCAACACGTGCAGCCGCTCGGGGTTGCCCAGGCCCTCGAGCGTGGTGATCTTGCCATCTGCTGCCTTCGATGCCGGATACACGCACGAGCGGATCGGCTTGCCATCGAGCAGCACCGTACAGGCGCCGCACATGGCCTCGCCGCAGCCATATTTCGCGCTGTTGATTCCCACGTCGTTGCGCAGCACATAGAGCAGCGGCGTCTCGGGGGCGGCGGGGCTGGTGTGCTGTTTGCCGTTGACGTTCAGCGAAACGGTCATGAAGGGCCTTCGGGGTCGTGAATGCCGCAAAGGCTAGTCACTTTGCCCGCCAGCGTCAATCGAGTTCCCCCTGGGTAGACAGGCGAGGGCGGCCTCGTTGCGCGCAGGCGCCGCACACGCGGCAGCCCCCTGATTCACAGATCGAGTTCCAGCTGCGGCGACACCGCGCGCGAAACGCAGATCATGATTTCACTCGCCTGCTCATCTTCGCCGAGCACATAGTCGCGGTGCTCCGCGACGCCGGCGAGCAGCCCGGTGCGGCAGGTGCCGCAGGTGCCGCTCTCGCAGGAACTCGGAACCGGAATGTTTTCGCGCCGCAGGGCTTCCAGGATGCTGATGCCCGCGGGCACCGCGACGATCCGTCCGCTGCGCGCCAGCTTCACCGTGAAAGGGCCGTCTTGCGTGGTCTGCGGCGGCACGGTGCCGCCGAAGTCCTCGAAGTGAACGGTGGCTGACGGCCAGTGGCGGGTTCGCTCGTGCACCGATTGCATCAGGCCGCGCGGGCCGCAGCAGTAAAGGTGAAGGCCTTCGCGCGGATTGGCCAGCCACGGCGAAAGGTCCAAAGCGCGCGAAAGGTCGCCGTGATCGTGGTGCAGCACAACGCGGTCCGCCAGTTCGGGCGCCTGCAGCTCTTCGAGGAAGGCCGTGCACTCCGGGTCCCGGGTGAGGTAGATCAACTTGAAATCCGCGCCCCGGGCCTGCAGTTCGCGCAGCATCGAGACCAGCGGCGTGATGCCGATGCCGCCCGCGATCAACAGGTGCGAAGCAGCCTGGGGGTCCAGGGAGAAGTCGTTGCGCGGCGCGGACGTCAGCAGTTCGTCGCCGCACTGCACCTGGTCGATCATGCTGGCCGAGCCGCCTTGGCCCTGATGCTCGCGCTTCACGGCCAGCAGGTAGCGATCCATGTGCGCCGGATCGTTGCACAGCGAGTAGCGCCGCGTGAGGCCGTTGGGTGTGAGCACCGTCACGTGGGCGCCGCCGGAAAAAGCCGGCAAGTGCGCGCCGTCGCGATGCGCCAGCTCGAACAGGAACACGTCCCGGGCGATGCAGGTCTTGCCGACGACGCGCATGGGGATCATGCTGCCCTCGGCCGTTGTTTCCATGGAAGGCGGACTCAATGCAATCTCCTGGGCCTGTTCACACTATCCTTGCGAGCGCCGCGTGGCCACTTGCTCGCAAAGCGCGACCGGGGCGCCGGTGTCCGACGAGCGCAAGGCGGCGACGCAGATTTCGAGGGTGGCAAGGCCCCAGCGGCCGTCGTGCAGTGCGGGTAGCCGCCTCGTGACGGCGTCGCAGAATTCGTCGAGCACCAGGTGGCGCGGGCTGCGGTCGGTCGGCAGCACGATCTCGCGCATGCTGCCTTGTTGATAGACGTACAGGCCTTGCGGCGATTGGCGAATATCGCCTCGCTCGCAACTCACCAGCGTCAATCCGAAAAATGGCTGGTGCGGCGCGTCGGCCGGGATGGCCTTGGCCGCGCGCTCGCGTTTTGCCTGCAGTTCATCTTCGGGCGAGCGCGGCGACGACTTTGCCGAATGCATGTCGCGGCTCGCGCCTGGCTGCCGCAAGCCCCATTCGGAAATGCCGTCGCACAAATCCATGCTCGAGAAACCGCCGTAGCCGTTGTAGACGGCGGTCGCCGCGGCGCCATTCTCGAACTCGATCCAGACGGAGTGCGCACCGATCGTCGCACGGGCGGGGTCCCAGTTGTATGTGCGGGCGCGAACGGTGCGCGCCTTGCCGCCGCACAGCAGCCGCACGATGTCGAACTGGTGCGCGCCCTGGCGGAAGGTGACGCCGCCGCCCAGATCGGGGTCGAGCTCCTCGGGGCGGCGAGGCCGATGCACCCAATCGGTGTAGCACCAGGTGTTCACCATGCCCACGGCGCCGAGTTCACCGGACTCGATCAGTTCATGCATGCGGCGGATGGGCAGGTCGTGGCTGTGCGAGTGGCCGACCAGCAGCACCACGCCGGCATCCTGCGCGGCATCCACCATGGCCCGCGCGGCGTCCAGGGATTGCGCCATCGGTTTTTCGACCAGCACGTGTTTGCCGGCCCGTGCCGCTTGCACCACTTGCTGCGAGTGCAGGGGGGTGGGCGTTGCGATGTACACAGCATCGAGTCCCGGGTGATCCAGCATCTCGTCCAGCGACGGATAGCCAGCGATGCCTTCCTGTCGCTCCCAGGGGCGGCGCAGCGTGTCCACCGGCTCGGCCACCGCGACCCACTCGATGCCCGCATGGCCGCGCAGTGCGGCGACGAAAGCCTGGCCGGCCGCGCCCATGCCAACGATGCCGAGGCGGATGGCGCTCACCCCAGCTCCTGCGCTTCGAGCCGCTCCTGCGCAGCGGCGGGTTCGCGCGCCTCTTCGGAATCTCCGCTGAGGTTCTCGATCACCGCCAGCAGCGTGCGCCGGGTGGCGGCGAGGTCTTCCGCGGAAATGCCGGCGACCACCATGCGGTTAACTTCTTCCGCGCAAGGAACGATCAGCGAACGCAAGCTCATGCCCTTGGGCGTAAGAAACACGCGGATCTGCTTCTTGTTGCCCGGCATCTTCTGGCGGGTGAGGTAGCCCAGCTTTTCCATCGCCTGCAAAGCGGTCACGGTGGACGGTTCGGTGACGTCCGCCTGCTCGCTGAGCTGGCGTTGGGTGAGACCATCGGTTTGCCACAGGATGCGCAGGAAGGTCCAGTGGCCGTACAGCACGTCCTGCTGCTTCAGCCGCCGCTGCAGCGCGCTGGACGTGCAGCGTAACGCGGTGCGGATCAGGTGCGTCATGCGCTCGTCGTGCAGCACGTCGCGCCACGCGCGCGACGCCCCCGCTCGGGTGGCTTTCGCCGGCGACTCCGTCGTGCTCATCGGGCTTTCTTCAGGATCATCTCGTCGTAGGTCTTGCGCCACTTGTCCTGGTTGTCGATCGCCTGCCCCGGGTCGATGAACTTGAGCGGGACCCCGGCCATGTTGGACGGCACCTTCTTGCTGGTGACCGTGTAGTGGATGTTGGCCATCATTTGCTGCCCCTCGGACAGCATGAAGTCGTAGAACAGCAGCGCGGCCGCGGGATGCGGGGCGCCCTTGAGCATGGCGATGGTGCTGGGCTGCGCGATCACCGGCGCGATGTAGAAGCCCTCGATCGGCGCGCCGCCCTTGGCCTTGAGTTGCGCGGGGTTCCAGTTGTAGAGGCTCAAACCCAGGGGGACGTCGCCGGACGCGACGAGCGTTCCCAGCAGCGAATGGCCCTTGCGCACCGAAATGCCATTGGTCGCGACGACGTTGTTGAACACCTTCGTGCCCTGCGCTTCGCCCAGCTCCGACAGCAGGGCGCCGAACCAGCCGTAATCGTCGGCCTCGACCCCCAGCTTGCCTTTCCACTTCGGGTCCTGCAGGTCGGCATAGCTCTTGGGCAGGTCTTCTTTCTTGACCTTGTTGGTGTTGTAGGCCGCGGTCCATACGTCGAGCGTGATGCCGGCCCATTCGTGGTGCGCGGGCACGGCCTGCGCAATCAGGTCGGCCAGGTACGGCGAGCGCACTTCCTGCAAGAGCTTCTCGCGGTGGGCGAATTCGTTCTCCGGCGCATTGTTCTGCACGATGTCCACTTCATGGCGGCCCGCCCGCGCCTCGGTGGACAGACGCTGCAGGATCGCCTCGGAACCGGAGCGCCACGCGTTGACCTTGATGCCGTATTTCTTGCTGAACGCATCCAGCACGGACGTGAGGGCCGGATAGGCGTGATAGATCGACAGCTCGCCTTCACGCTTGGCCGCCTCCACCAGTTTGGCCTGGCGGTCGGCACCCTGGTACATCGCCAGGGTTTGCGCCTGCTGGACCTTGGCGTTGTCCTGGGCCAGCGCGGGTTGCGCAGCCAGGGACGCCAGGACGGCCATTGCAGTGGTGATGAACAGTCGCTTGTGCATGATGTCTCGCTCCGTTTCTTCTTGGGTGGCGCTCGCCGTCAGGCCAGCTTGCGGTTCGCGCGGCGGCGCAGGTACTCGAAGTTGATCGTGTATTGCTCGGCACGCGTGATGTTGTCGTGCAGGCGCTGGATCGAGCCGGCGTCGAACAGCGGACCCGGGCCGCCGGCGGCTGCCGCGAGCAACTGGATTTGCGCGGCGTTGTCCAGCATGAGCGTGAGGATGGTGGCTTCCTCCACCGTCGCGCCGACCACGGCCACGCCGTGATTGCGCATCAGCACCGCCTTGTGGCTGCCCAGCGCGCGCGCCACGCCGGCACCCATTTCCGTGCTGCGGATCAGGTCCACCGTGTCGGTGAAATAAGGCACGCCATCGGCGAAGGCGATGCCGGGCTGGCTGATCGGCTGCAGCGGCTTGCCGGTGGCCGACCAGGCCACGGCATAGGTGGGATGCGCGTGAATCACGCTCATCACGTCGGGCCGCGCCTTGAAAATCTCCGAGTGGATGTACACCTCGCTGTGCTTGCGCCCGCCGCCGGAGATCTTCTCGCCGTCCAGGTTGCACAGCACGATGTTCTCGGGCGTGATTTCCTCGAAGCCGAAACTGTGCGGCTTCATGTAGAAGTGCGTGGGGTCCCCGGGGACCCGGATCGACACGTGGCCGCGGGTCAGGTCGCCCTGGCCGGCGTCGTCGAGGATGCGCCCGGCATCGATCAGTTTCTGGCGTGCTTCGTCTGCTGTCATGGGTGTCGTTCCTGGTTTCACGCGACGATCGCTTCGGGTTTGCGGTCGAAAATTTCCGCCACTTCGCCCGAGATGGGCGAGTACTTGGCGTGGGTGCGCAGCATGAAGCTGGCAAAGCCGTCGCTGTTGTGGTGCTTCTTGCGCTCATTGGGCAAGTCGATGCGCTGGTTGCGCGCGGGGTCTCGCAGCACGCCCATCGGGTCCTGGCCTTGCTCCATCTTCTTGATTTCGCGGCGCAGCACACGGCGGTACATCGCCACGCCCTTGTCGGAAGACCCGAGATTCTCGCGCGTCCGGTCGGCGATGGGCCCTTGTGTCACCCACGCCATCATGTCCTGGCCATCGACGTTGTCCACGATGAAGTCGCCGTTCTCGTCCTTGAAGGGCACGTCGTACACATGGACCTTGTTCAGCAGGTGCGCGGGCACCTCGGCGCCCTTGGGCGGTACGTAGGCGTTGTACCAGAGGTGCAGCGTGTGCGTGTCGTCCACCGGCACGCGGATCTGGAAGGAGAAATAGCGCGACTTCTCGTCGCCGTTGCCGACCGCGAGCATGTTGGGGAACACGATCGGGTGGCCGATGCGCCAGTCGTCCGAGTCTTCCGAGTGGCCGGCCAGCAGGCGGTGCTTGGTGATGCCGAATTCGAATTCGCGGAAGTCGATCTTTTCGTGCTTGGCGCTGATCGCCACCTTCACGCCTTCCTGCTCCTTCTGGAATTCGTAGTGATGCCCGTGCAGCCACTCGGTGTGGATGGGGTCGAGCGAGTTCTCCATGATCTGCAACCAGTTCACCGGCAGCACCACGCGGCCCATCATGCGGATGGTGCCGGGCGCGACGAAGCCGTCGAAGCGCGGCAGCAGGGGCGCCGGCTTGGGGCCGAGATAGGCAAACAAGAGGCCGCCCATTTCCTCGACCGGGTAGGCGTCGGTGCCCACCTTCTCGCGGAACGCGGCGTTGTCGGGTTCGTTCGGCTGGTTCAGGCATTTGCCTTCGGCGCTGAATTCCCAGCCGTGATATGGGCAGCGAATGCCGCGCTCGGTGGGAATGCCATGCAGGAACGAGGCGCGCCGGTGCGGGCACTGCTCGGCGATCAATCCGAGCTTGCCCTGCCGGTCACGAAACAGCACGAGGTCTTCGCCGAGCAGGCGCACGCGGCGGGTCCATTTTCCTTCCAGCTCGGCGAGGGCCCCGATCGGCTGCCAATAGCGGCGCAGCAGTTCGCCCATGGGCGTGGCGCGGCCCACCTGGGTCAGCAACTGGTTCTGTTCGGCACTTTCCATACTCGGTTCCTCTAAAAAATACTTAGGCACAAAAGTTTGAGGGATGGGCGAGGCTAGCAGAGCCCCGCCCGCTGTTTTCTTGGGGTTTTCCCAAGGAGATGCGGAATTATTACGGGGCCGGCGCGTGCCGCGATGGCTCATCCGTAATCCGTGCTGATGCTAAGGCTGCAAGCAGGGATGGCCGGAGCCGGGCCAGCTTGCACGGCTGGGTTCCGCACACCGGAACCGCGGTCCGCCATGGTTGACGGCTGCGGTCCTTCTATCCGATAGTCGTGGGGCTTTCCAGCTCCCGCACGCCGTGCGAGGCCGCCCTCCATCCACTCGCCCACCATGCCCAGCGACATCAAATTTCAACTGAACGGTCAAGCGGCGCAGACTTCAAGCGACGACACGCCTTTGCTCTATGTGCTTCGCAATGAGCTGGGCCAGTTCGGTCCGCGTTTCGGCTGCGGGCTGGCGCAATGCGGGGCCTGCACCGTGCATGTGGATGGCGTCGCCACCCGGTCGTGCGTAACGCCTGCCAGTGCGGTGCAGGGGCGCAGCGTCACCACGCTGGACGGACTGGCAACCAGCTTTCGGCAACGCAACGGGGTCGCCGACCCGGCGATGCTGCACCCGGTGCAGCAGGCGTTCATCGATGAACAGGCCGCGCAGTGCGGCTATTGCATCAACGGCTGGATCATGACGGCCGCGGCGCTGCTGGCGCAAAAGCCGCAGGCCAGCGATCGCGAATTGCGTGAAGGCTTGGGCGGCCTGAAGTGCCGTTGCGGCACGCAAGTGAGCGTGCTGCGCGCCGTGAAGCGCGCCGCCCTGCAACTGAACGAGTCGAAGGCGCGCGCATGAATACCTTGTTGAATGAGAAATTGCCGCAGTTGCAAAGGCGTGGATTTCTCGCCGGTGGCGCGGGATTGGTGGTGGCGCTGGCGCTGCCGATGGGGGCCGACGCGGCCGAAGGCAGCGCCGGGCCGAGCGCGCAACGCCTGGATTCGTGGCTGGCAGTCGGCGCCGATGGCGAGGTCACTGCATCGGTCGGAAAGATCGACGCGGGCCTGGGGATCGCCACGGCGTTCAGCCAGATCGTTGCCGATGAACTCGACGTGCCGCTGTCCCGCGTGCACATCCGGATGGGCGACACCGCCACCACCGTCGATCAACGTGGCACCGGATCGAGCAATGGCATCACCGACGGCGGCTCCGCCTTGCGATTGGCGGCGGCGCAGGCGCGCGCATTTCTGCTCGCGCGCGCCGCCGAAAGGTTGGCGCTGCCGGCCGAGCAACTGCAGACGCGCGACGGCAAGGTGTTCGTGACGGCCGATCCGAGCCGCTCGCTCAGTTATTCCGAACTGCTCGGCGACGGCCGCTTCGATATCGCGGTGGATCCAAAAGCCAAGCCCGTCTTCAAGGACGCGCGTGACTACCGCTACGTCGGCAAACCCGTGCCGCGAGCGGACATCGCGGCCAAGGCCACGGCGCAGTTCCGCTATCTCGTCGATTTCCGCTTGCCGGGGATGGTGCATGCACGCGTGCTGCGCCCGCCCACCGCAGGCGCGAAGCTGCTGGGCGTGCAAAGCTTGCCGGCCACGCCCGGGTTCATCAAGCTCGTGACCATCGGAAATTTCGCCGCCGTGGTGTGCGAGCAGGAGGCGCAGGCCGTGCGGGCGGCGCGCGAAGTCCGGCTGAACTGGTCGGGGCCAACCTTCGAGTTTCCCGCCAATTACGACGCGCTGTACGCGCATCTGCGCACCGGGCCCGCCGAAGGCAGCAAGGTCGATCGCAGCAACGGCGATGTCGATGCTGCGCTCAAGACTGCCGCGAAAACGGTCGAAGGCTGGTACGAGTATCCGTTCCAGTCGCATGCCAGCATGGGCCCCGGCTGCGCCGTGGCGCAGGTTGGGCCGCAAGGCGTCACGGTGTGGGCGGGCGGCCAGAAGCCTTATCCCTTGCGCAAGGCCATCGCTGAAATGCTGGAACGTCCCCAGGAGCAGGTACGTGTCACCTGGATGCCCGGACCGGGTTCGTACGGCATGAACGATGCGGACGATGCCGCCATCGATGCCACCTTGATCGCTCGCGAGATCGGCCGCCCGGTGCGCCTGCAGTACGACCGCGCCGGTGCGACGGCGTGGGATGCGAAAGGCCCGCCCGGCGTGTTCCGCATGCGCGGGGCGGTGGATGGCGCGGGCCGCGTCGCCGCATTCGAATTTCACTCGCGAGGCTACTCCGGGCGCACGCGGCCCTCGAGCACCGAGCACTTCGGCGACACCCTGGCTGCCCAGTTGATCGGCGGCCACAAGCCCCACAGCGAAGCGCTGTACCAGGTGTCGGCGGACGGCTACCAGTTCGACAACAAGCGGGTCGGCGGCGAGTTGCTGCCCTGGGGTGCTTCGCTGGCCACCGGTCTGCGCACCACCCACCTGCGCGACCCCGACGGCATGGCCACCTGCTTCGCGAGCGAAAGCTTCGTCGATGAACTCGCCTTTGCGGCGCGTACCGATCCGGTCGAGTTTCGCCTGCGCCACCTGGGCGACACGCGTGATGCCGCCGTGGTGCGCGCGGCGGCCGAGCGTGCCGGTTGGACAGCGCGGGTCGGGCCGCAGCCGCGCACCAGCGGCGGCATGTTGCGGGGCCGCGGCATCGCCTATGCGCCGCGCAACAACGCGATCGTCGCGGTGGTCGCCGAAGTCGAAGTCGAAGCGGCCACAGGCAAGTGGCGGGCAACCCGCTTCGTGGTCGCGCACGATTGCGGCATGGTGATCAATCCGCGCAGCCTGGCCGGTGTGATCGAATCCAACATGCTGATGTCGCTCAGCCGGGCGCGCCACGAAGAAGTGCGCTTCAACGAGCGCGAAGTCACCAGCGTCGACTGGGCCAGTTATCCCATCCTCGACATGACGGAGGTGCCCGATTCCATTGACGTCGTGCTGGTGGGCAACAAGCCGGGCCGCTCCTATGGCGCCGGTGAGCCATCGACCCGGCCGGTCGCGGCCGCGCTGGGCAACGCACTGTTCGACGCGACCGGCCGGCGGCTGCGCCGCGTGCCGTTCACCCCGCAGCGGCTGCTCGCCGCGATGAGTCAGGCGCCTGCCTCAGCCTGAGGGGGCCGATGGCTCGCCTGGTGATGAGGGCGAAGAAGTAGGGCCGGCGAGCCCTGGCCGGCGCAGCGCTTAAAATTCGATGGAGACGAAGCCGTCGCTGTCGATCACGGTGCGATAGGTCTTGACGGGCGCCATGCAAGGCGGCGCGGTGACTTCGCCGGTCTTGATGTTGAAGCGGCCGTTGTGGAAATCGCATTCGACCTCGTCGCCTTCGATGCAGCCTTCGGACAGCGAACCGGGGCCGTGGGTGCATGCGTCGTCGGTCACGTGGAATTCGCCGCCGAGGTTGAAGACCGCCAGTTCGAAGCCTTCTTTCTCAACTTTGATCGCCTGCCCGGGCTCGACCTCATCCGGTTTGCACAAGGCGAGGCGACGACAAACAGCTTCCGACATGCAGCAGGCTCCCATTGACAATTGATGACGCGAAATGATATCTTCGTTTTGGATAAAGGAACAGCGTTCCTTTATAAGGAACGCATGGCCGCAAGGCGATTTCGCGATTCCCTGAAGCCCAATTTGCACGCGGCGGCGCGCCGCCTTTCGGTTTGAAAGAACACTCTCCATGCTCAAGAAGGAACAGAACGATCTTCTCACCCAGACGGGCCCCGGCACCCCGATGGGCAACCTTTTCCGGCGCTACTGGCAACCCGCGCTGCTCGCCAGGGAGCTGCCGGAACCCGATTGCCCGCCGGTTCGGCTGAAGCTGCTGTCCGAAGAGATGATCGCGTTTCGCGACAGCGAAGGAAGGCTCGGCGCGATCGAGGAATTTTGCGCGCACCGCGGCGTCTCGCTCTGGTTCGGCCGCAACGAAGAGGGCGGCCTGCGCTGCCCCTACCACGGCTGGAAATACGACGTCACCGGCCAGTGCGTCGATGTGCCGTCGGAACCCGCCGAGAGCGGCTACGCCGCCGGCATCAAGCTCAAGTCGTACCCGATGGTGGAGCGCGGCGGCGTGATCTGGATCTACATGGGACCGCCGGAACTCAAGCCGCCGCTGCCCGAGTGGGAATTCGCCACGGTGCCCACCCGCCAGAGCTATGTGTCCAAGCGCATCCAGGAGTGCAACTGGCTGCAAGCGATGGAAGGCGGAATCGATTCCAGCCACGTTTCCTTCCTGCACAGCGGCGCGCTCAACAGCGATCCCTTGTTCAAGGGCGCCAAGGGCAACCAGTACAACCTGAACGACTTCAAGCCGCAGTTCGAAGTGGTCCCTGCCGAAGGCGGACTCTTCATCGGCGCGCGCCGCAACGCCGAGCCGGGCCATCACTACTGGCGCATCACGCCGTGGGTGATGCCGTCCTTCACGATGGTGCCCCCGCGCGGCGATCACCCGATCCACGGCCACTTCTGGGTGCCGATCGACGACGAGAACAACTGGGCCTGGAGCTTCGACTATCACCCGACGCGCGACCTGTCGGCCGCGGAAGTGCAGGCGATGGACGACGGCAAGGGCATCCATGTGCGCTATGTGCCGGGCACCTTCCGCCCGCTGCAGAACAAGGAAAACGATTACCTGATGGACCGTGCCGCGCAAAAGGCCAAGGTCAGCTACAGCGGCATCGAAGGCATCGCGATGCAGGACGCGTCGCTGCCGGAAAGCATGGGCGCCATCCAGGACCGCACGCGCGAGCACCTGGTCTCCACGGACAACGGCATCATCATGGCGCGCCAGCGGCTGATGAAGGCGGCCAAGGCGCTGGCCGAGAAGGGCGAACAGCCGCCCGGCATCGCACCGCAGACGCAACGGATACGCTCGGTCGCCATCGTGCTGCCCGACGGACATCCGTTCAAGGAAGCCGCCGCCGACGCGCTACGGTCGGAGCCGGGCAAGAAGCACGCCTCGGTGTGAAGCCGCTTCCCCCAATCGCCAGGACCGCCCGTGCTCGGTTCCTTTCGCAAGACCGCCGGGCAGCTGCAGGGGATCGAGCGGATTCGCGACTGGACGAGGGAGCGTTTCGGCCTGGACAGCGATGCCACGCTGCTGGTGACCGAGGTCGCGTGTTCGCAGCCCGGCTGCCCGCCGCTGGAAACCGTAGTGGCTTTCTGGACCGAAGGCGACCGGCGCCATCACTTCAAGGTGTTCAAGCCGGCAGCCGAGGTGGTGCCCGAAGACCTGCCTTATTCCTGGATGAAGGATGGGCTGGTGGTGCCCGACGGATTCTCCTGCGATTGCTGCTGACGCAGACAGCGTAGAGTTTCGCTTTCGCCGGGTCGCCGGCGCCTGTACTTTAATTTCTCATCTGAGCTGGATGGCCATGTCCGAACGCAAGCTGACCACAGTGACCCGCACGCAGGGCAACAACCAGGCCTTGAAGGACGGCAGCGTCAAGCCG
The DNA here is from genome assembly GCA_028292185.1 of Ramlibacter sp. Lineage (GTDB taxonomy): Bacteria > Pseudomonadota > Gammaproteobacteria > Burkholderiales > Burkholderiaceae_C > Ramlibacter. Next base: position 12,204 of record JAQGMT010000359.1, read on the forward strand.
CGCACCTTCGAGTTCGACTTCATCGAGGTGCCGGTGCTGATCGACGGGTTCCGCCGCATGGTGCGGGGCCTCGAGTTCGACATCTGCGAGATGGCGCTCAGCACCTACTTGTGCGCGCGCGAACACGGCAAGCGTTTCACCGCACTGCCGATCTTCCTGGTGCGCGCGTTTCACCACGGCGCGATCCTCGTGAACACGAAGGCGGGCATCAAGACCCCGAAAGACCTGGAAGGCAAGCGCGTCGGCGTCAATCGCGGCTACACGGTCACCACCGGTCTGTGGGCGCGCGGCGTGCTGCAGCAGGAATACGGCGTGGACCTGAAGAAGATTACCTGGGTGCTGTCGGGCGACGAGCACGTCGCCGAATACCGGCCGCCGAGCAACGTGGTGCCGGTGGAGCCGGGCAAGAAGGTGGCCGACATGTTGATCTCGGGCGAGCTCGCCGCTGCCATCGGGGTGGACGTGGATCATCCTGACGTGAAGCCCTTGATCGCCAATCCGCTGGAGGCTGGCCTGGAGTCCTTGCGCACGCGCGGCCACTATCCGGCCAACCACACCATCGTCGTCAAGGACGACTTGCTCGCTGCCGACTCGGGGCTTGCCGCCGATGTGTTCGAGGCATTCGCGGAATCCAAGCGCCAGTATGTGGAGCGCCTGAAGGCCGGCCAGATCGAGAAGCCCACGGCCGTGGACAAGTTGCACCAGCGCGTCATGGAGATCACCGGCAAGGACCCGCTGCCTTACGGGATCGCACCCAACCGGCAGATGCTGGACGAACTCGCTTCGCATTGCCTGTCGCAAGGCATCATCACGCGCAAGGTCGACATCGACCAGATGTTCGCGGCCGGCAGCCGCGCGCTGGTCGGCTGAAGCGGCCCCATTCGAAGGACCTTATGGACAACTCCCAAACCCCAGTGACCGTGCCCGCGCTCCAGCAGATGAAGCGCGACGGCCGCAAGATCGTCGGTGTGGTGGCCTGGGATTATCAGATGGCGCAGGTCGTCGATCGCGCCGGGGTGGACCTGGTGTCGGTGGGGGACAGCGTGGGCGTCAACCTCTGGGGGCACGAGAACCCGCTGGAAGTGACGCTCGATGAAATGGTGATCGTGTGCAAGGCGGTGCGCCGCGGCGTCAAGCGCGCCATCGTCAGCGTGGACTTTCCGTTCGGGCCTTTGCAGCAAGGCAAGGACGCCGCGCTGGCCGCCGCGATCCGGCTGGTGAAGGAAGCCGGAGCCGACATGATCAAGCTCGATGGCGCCGCCGATTTTCCGGAGGCCATCGAGGCGCTGGCGCGCGCCGGCATCCCGGTGTTCGCGCATTTCGGCATCACGCCGCAGACCGCGATGCAACTTGGGATTGACTACAAGACGATGTTGAAGTCCGGGGCGCAGTTGCCGCAGAGCGCAACGGCTCGCCTGGTGGAGCAGGCCAAGCGCATGGAAAGCGCCGGCGCATCGCTGATCGATTTCCAGCACTCCGGCCCGGTCGCGGGCGCGGCGGTGACGGCCGCGGTGAAGATCCCCGTGATCGGCGGCCTGGGCGGCGGCCCCTGGCTGGACGGCCGCATGCGCATGGCGCACGCCGCGATTGGCTACGCGGCATCGGCGATCGACGCCAAGCCCGACACTTACGCGCAGGTCTCGAGCATCGCGCTGGATGCGATCAAGGCTTACGCCGACGACGTGCGTGGCGCGCGCCAGATCAAGGGCGGCATCGCGGTGAAGCCCGCAGCCTGATCAACGCCATGCCGACCGCAATCATCGACGGCATCTCGACGCGCTACGACGTGGTGGGCGAGGGCGCTCCGCTGCTGATGTTCTCGCCCGGCGGTTTCGACGCCACGCTGGA
>JAQGMT010000018.1 GCA_028292185.1 Ramlibacter sp.
GCCGACTCGCAACAGCAGGTGGTGCAGCCGTACCGTGCGTTCGACAACGTGTATTACGTGGGCGTGTGCTGGGTGTCGGCGTGGATCATCAAGACCTCCGAGGGCGCGATCCTGATCGACACGCTGCACGACCCGTTCGCGGACCAGCTGATCGCCAACATCAAGTCGGTCGGCGTCGATCCGCGCGACATCAAATACGTGCTGATGACGCATGGCCACTTCGACCATGCCGGCGGCGCGTACAAACTCAAGCCCCTCACCAACGCGCAGTTCGTCATGACCCTCACGGGCTGGGACGAGGCGATCAAGTCCTCCGCGGCCTCGCAAGGCACTCCGCGTGCATGGACCATGATCCCGGCGGAGCGCGTGGTGAAAGACGGTGACGAAATCCGCCTGGGCGAGCAAGTCGTGCGGGTGTACGAGACACCCGGCCACACCTGGGGCACGGCCTCTTACACCTTCTCGGTGAAGGACGGCGACAAGAACTACCGCGCGGTCACCGTGGGCGGGCTGGGCCTCAATGCCATCGAGAACTCCAAGCAAGTCGAGGCGTACATCGCCAGCGTCGACAAGATGGCGAAGCTGCTCGATTCCGCTACCGACCCCGTGCGGGTGCACCTGACCACGCACCCGTTCAGCAATGGCCTGACCGAAGCCAAGGACCTGATCAAGACGCGCAAACCGGGGGATCCGCATCCTTTGGTGGACGCTGCGGGATTTCGCAATCAGCTCGCGTCCTTGAGAGCGGGCGCGGTGGAACGGCTGGCGATCGAAAAGCAGAAGGGGCGGTGATCCGCAATTGCGCCCGCACCCCGACCGGCAATCGCGCACCACGCCGCCGGCCCCTGCGCGACGGGCCCATCCGGCATGACCCGGCCGCCGGAAGACCCTGACCTTGTTCCGCTGCTGGATCCGCGCTGGGCGGTTTTCCTGCGGGTGGTGCAGGCCGGCAGCCTGACACGCGCAGCGGCCGACACGGACTCCACCCAGCCCGTCATCAGCCGCCAGCTCGCGGCGCTGGAAGCCGATTGCGGCATGCGGCTGTTCCACCGCACCGGCCGCGGCATGACGTTGACGGAGGCCGGCGAGCGGGTGCTGCCCCGGGTCCGCGCCATGCTCGACGAGGCGGGCCGGCTGCGCGACGAGGTGCACAGCGCCCGCGGCCTGGTCATGGGCGACGTGCGGGTCGGCCTGCTGCCGGCCGTGGTGCCCCGCGTCGCGGAGGGCCTGTTCCGGGCCGTGCGCACACGCTTTCCGGAGGTGCGCCTGCACATGACCGAAGGCACCAGCGTGCAGCTCGCGGAAATGGTCGCCACCGGCCGGCTCGACATGGCACTGCTGCTGCGTGAAGGCACCGAGGAGGAGGACCCCGAGGAATGGACGCTGCGACGCATGCCGCTGTACCTGATCGGGGCCGCCGACGACCCGCTGATGCAGCAGCCCCTGCTGCCCTTCGCGCGGCTGCACGGCCTCGGATTGATCCTGCCGGCACAGCCGCACCCGCTGCGTTCGCACCTGGAGGCGGCGGCGCGCGAGCACGGCATCGCACTGGTGGTGTCGGTGGAAGCCAATTCGATCGCGCTGCAAAAGGAGATCGCCGCGGCGGGCGGCTGCTACGCGATCGTGGCCGGAACTGCGATCGTCGAGGATGTGCGCGCCCGGCGTCTCGGCTCGGCCAAGATCGTCAAGCCGACCCTGTGGCGGCGCGTGGTGCTGACGACCACGCCCCTGCGCCCGGACACCCCCGCCACGCGCGAGGTGAGAAAGCTGCTGCGCACGCTCTATACCGCGGGCACCAAGGCGGCCAGCCATGACTGAAAGCACATAGCGGCTTTGACCCGCCGGCGGCTGTGCGCGCGTTGTCCCCGTGCGTATAGTCCGCCCTGTCCCGGCGACAAGCCGGGCCAGGAGACATATGACACCCGCGCTGCCGGCGACGCCGGGCACTGCCGCACCAAAGCGCGCGGCCCCGGTGCCTCACACTCTGTTCCTGTCGAACGAGGATGTCGGCGCCGTTGCCGACTGGCGCGCGGCCGTGGCCACCATGGCGTCCGCCTATGCCCGGCCGGTCCGCGACGATGCGGTGCCGCCGCGCGGCATGGCACGCGGCGAGAACGGCTGGATGCGCAGCCTGACGGCCATCGTGCCGGGCGGCTATGCGGGCTGCAAGCTCATCGTGGCGGCGCGCAACCCGCGCCAGGCGAGCTACCTGATTTCGCTGTTCGACCCCGTCACCGCGGGACTCGCGGCCCTCATTGACGGCAACCAGGTCACCGCGCTGCGCACCGCCGCGACATCGGCCGTTGCGGTGGACGCCCTCGCACCGCGGCGTCCCCTTCGGGTGGCGGTCCTGGGTTCCGGCTTCGAGGCGCGCAACCACCTGCAGGCGCTGCTGACGGTGCGCTCGGTGTCGTCCGTGGCGGTTTACAGCCCGAACCCGGCCAGCCGCGCGGCCTTCGTGGAACTGTTCGGCACCGTGTACCAGCAGAAGGTGGCCGACGCCCCCTCGGCGCAGGACGCTGTGGCGGGTGCCGACCTGGTGGTGTGCGCCGCCCGCGCGAACGGCGAGGAACCCATCCTGAAGGCCGAGTGGCTGGCCCCGGGCAGCACCGTGGTCTCGATCGGATCGACCCTGCCGGAGCAGCGTGAACTCGACGTGGGCGTGATGCGCATCGCCGCGCGCATCGTGGCCGACATGCCGGGCGAGGTGCTGCACGACACCGGCGATGGCATCGCCGCGCGCGCGGCCGGCATCGCGCTGGAAGACCGGACCATCTCGCTGGCCGAATTGCTGGCCACCGGCGGCGACGGACGCAGCGCGCCGGACGACATCGTGGTCTACAAGTCGGTCGGTTCGGCCCTGCAGGACGTGGCGCTGGCCGGCATGCTGTTCGAGCGCGCTCGCGCGGCCGGGCGCGGCATACGGCTCGCGGCTTCGATCGTGCCGGTGGCCAAGTAGTTTTTTCCTTTCTTCACCTTTCAGAAAAGCACAGAGACATGCCGCAATATCACCGCAACGAAGCCCGCGCCTGGGCCCGCCAACACCTCACCGGCTGTTCGGCCGTCACCATTCCCAGCTTCAGCACCGACTTGAAGCGGCTGAACGAAAAAGCCATCCGCTTCGACGTGGAGCGCGCCATCGGCATGGGCTTCAGCTACACGCTGATGTGCACGGAAGTGATGATGACCGCGGAAGAAAACGCCCGTGCCACCGCCTGGGCCAAGGAGACCGCCGCCGGCCGCATGGGCCTGTTCTTCCATGCCGCCTGGGGCTCGCTGGCCGACAACATCGAGGCGGTGAAGCTGGCCGAGGAGGCCGGGGCCGACTTCGCGCTGCTGTCGTACCCGCCGCAGTTCTGGCCCACCACCGAGCAGGAGATCTACGACTACACCCGCGGCTTCTGCGATGCCACGAAGCTGGGCGTGATGCTGTTCCCGATTCCATTCTGGGGCTTCGAGCGCATCAATCCCGCGGGCATGTCGGTGGCGCTGATCCGCCGGCTGTTGAAGGACTGCCCGAACATCGTGGCCGTGAAGTCCGAGCAGGGCTTTCCGCTGCCGGCCGGCATCTGCGAGATGTACCACCATTTCCGCGACGAGGTGGTGATCAGCTGCCCGATCGAGGCCGACATCATCCCGCTCATGAGCTTGATGAAGCTGCAGTTCTCGGGCACCAGCAACACCCAGTGGATGGGGGACTATTTCCCGAAGGCGTTCGAGCTGGCGCGCACAGGCAAGTTCGAAGCGGCCATGGAGCTGTACTGGTCGGTCAGCCCGGCGCGCGGCGCCAACAGCGCGGCGGTGATGAACATGCGCGGCACGGGGGTGATCAACCGCACCATGTGGAAATACATGGACTGGCTGGCCGGCTTCAATGGCGGCCCGCTGCGTGCGCCCTCGTCGCGGGTGCAGGACTCGACCATGCGGCTGCTGCGCAACGGCCTGCAGGCGGCGGGCCGGCTGGTGGCGACCGAGCCCGACAAGGAATTCATGACCGGCCGCTTCCCCTGCTGAAACAAACGAACCATCCGGAAATGGAGGCAGCCATGCCCGTGACCACGATATCCCGGCGGCTGGTGCTGTTGGCGATGGCCGGCGGCGCCGCCGGCGTCCGGGCGCAGGCCGCCTACCCGGACAAGCCGGTCAAGGTCATCGTGCCCTTCAGCGCAGGCGGCATCACCGACATCATGGGCCGCATCTTCGCCGACAAGCTGCAGCAGCTGCTCGGGCAGGCCTTCGTCATCGACAACCGCAGCGGCGCCGGCACACGCATGGGCACCGAGGCCGTCATGCACGCGCCGAAGGACGGCTACACGCTGTACTTCACCAACGCCACTTACGCCAGCCTGCCGCTGACCGATGCCTCGGCGAAGTACGACCCCGAGAAAGACCTGGACCCGGTAGGCTCGGTGGCCACCTATGGCCTGGCCATCGTGGTGAAGAACGCATTGCCGGTCAAGACGCTGCGCGAATTCATCGCCTATGCCCGCCAGAACCCCAACAAGCTCAGCTACGGCAGCGCCGGCGTGGGCAGCGGTACGCATTTCGACGGCGAGCACCTGAAGAACCAAACCAAGATCGACATGGTGCATGTGCCGTACCGCTCCACCAGCCTGGCGGTGCAGGGTGTGGCCAGCGGCGATATCGACATGGCCATGGACGGTGGCGCCAAGCCCTTTGTCGATGCGGGCAAGGTGCGCATCCTGGCGGTGACCGGCGCCGAACGCGACCCGCGTTTTCCGAATGTGCCGACCACCACCGAGGCCGGCTTTCCGAACTTCGTGGTCGAGTCCTTCATGGCCATGTTCGCGCCCGCCGGCACACGCCCGGACGCCGTGCGCACGCTGAACCAGGCGCTCAACACTGCCATCGCCGACCCCGTCATACGTGCCAAGCTTGCGGAACAGGGCATGACCCCGGTGGGCGGCGCGCCGTCGGATCTGCTGCGCATGGTGAACAGCCGCATCACCGAGTACAAGACCATCATGGCGGAAAGCAACCTGAAGTTCAAATAGCTCAGCCGGTGATGGCTCGCAGTGCGGTGATGCTGTCGGATCGGCGGTCGAGCCACAGCCTGTTCCTGCCTTCGATTCGAAAGCAAGACTCGGAGTGCGCCGTACGATGTCTGTAACGACACTGGGTGTATACCCACTTCAAGCAGAACATCATGAAGACGCACACCTCGGATATCACGCTGGATCCACGCTGGGCGCG
>JAQGMT010000029.1 GCA_028292185.1 Ramlibacter sp.
CGGCGAGTCAGAGTTGATGCGCGCAAGCGCGCCCGGCCCCAGGCCGAACATCACAGCCGATACAGAAATCGCCCCTGCCGGGTACCGCCTGCCGCGAGTACACATGGTCGCGCGTCACCTGTAGCGCGTCACCGTGTCTCTGCAAAGCCGGGGCTGGGCGGGCTGCCGCAAATCGTTCTTGAGGCGCAGGGCAGTCGAGCGCAGCGGAGACCGCCTCGAGGGATGCGCGGCAGCCTGCCCGGCCCCGGCTTTTGCCGCGAGGTCTCCACCCGCAACCGTCACGCCATATCAAGCAGTCGCCGCCGCGCGCCGCCGCACCACACGCCGGTATCTTTCCACCGGCTGATCGATCAGCAGGTAGAAGAGCACTGACGCGACCAGCGCCCCGGCCAACATCACCAGGAAGTAGCCGGCGCCTTGCCAGAAATTCGGCATGTCGAAGCTGGCCAGGCCGTGGAAGAGCCACGCGCTCAGAACCACGCACACGGCCCAGTGCAGCAGGAACATCGGATAGGCGATCTTGCCCAGCAAGTTGGCGACGGCTGTCGCACGTGCGCCGGCCATGGGATGTTGCACGAGGAACAGGAGGATGAGCGAGAACGGCAGCACGCTCGCCGTGAGATTCGCTTTATCGACGTCGCTGTACTCGAGTGCGGGAATGACGAAGGTGTGAACCAGATACGCGGCCACAGCCAGTGCGAACAGTGGCGGGCGCACGCGGAACGCATTACGCAAGAAGTAGGCGAGGGAGCCGAAGGCGAACACGAAGCCGTTGCCCATCGCGCTGCCGTAGAAGTCGTACGGCAGGACATTCGTTGCGCACAGCGCCGCGACCGGCACGCTGGCCGCGCACAACACGATGCTGGCTTTTTTCGAGCGCGCGGTCACGAGGCCGATCACCAGGTAAAAGTACAGCTCGGTGCCCAGCGTCCAGGTGGCGGGCAGGACGCGCACGTTGCTGTGGTCCAGACCGACAATCGCGAGTTGCGGCAGCCATTCGCGGGCGCCGGTGGGCCAGCGCAGATAACTGTTGATGTGGCCGGCGACGTCCGGGTACAGGTAGATGCTGAGCAGGCCGAGGCCCAAGGCGGCGGCGTACTGCGGATAGATTCGCAAGGCGCGGTTGAGCAGGAAGGCCCACGAATGCCGCGGCATCGAGTACACCTCCTGCACGATCTGGGTGATCAGGTAGCCGCTGGTAAAGAAGAAGCCCAGCACCGCCACCGGGCCGGCGCCGGGTGCGGCGGCGTTCCACAGGTGAAACAGCACCACGTTCAGCGCGAGCAGGAAGCGCAGCAGGTTCAGGCCGGCATTCATCGCCGCAAGGCGGCCGCGTCGCGGTGGATGGGCGCATTCATGCGGCCTATTGTTGCCGATCAATACACCGGCCTTCGCCGCGCGCTTACGATGTCGACCATGCGAACTTCAAACGACGCGCTTGCCGCATCAGCCACGTGGCGCTATGGCGCGCCAGCCATTGTCCTGCACTGGGTGCTGGCGCTGCTGATCGTGTTCATGGCCAGCCTGGGCTGGTACATGATGACTGTCGAGCGAGAACCTGGCGGGCCCGCGCTAATGGATTTGCACAGATCGATCGGGCTGATCCTGTTCGTGCTGGTGCTGCTGCGCATACTCTGGCGCATGTTTCACAAGCCGGAGCCGCTGCCCCAGGGCGTGCCCGCTTGGCAGACGCTGCTGTCGACCGTCACCCAGTGGCTGCTCTACGCGTGCATGGTGGCGCTGCCGGTCACCGGAATCCTCGGCGCCGAATACTCGCGCAACGGACTCGCATTTTTCGGCATCCCCTTGAAATTGGGCATTGGGACCGACCGGGCCACCTCGAAGTTGTTCTTCCAGATGCACGAGTTCCTGATCTGGACGCTCGTCGTCCTCGTTGCCCTGCATGTGCTGGGCGCGCTCAAGCACTTGGTGGTCGATCGCGACGACGTGTTCAACCGGATGTGGCCGGCACGGCGCTAAAGGAGCAGCGCGGGCAGCCGCCGCGCTGCTCCGCGCGAAGAACGCTACTGGATCGTGAAGGCGCCGCCCGTCGAACTCGGCACGCTGAACTGCCCATTGCCGAGGTATTGGACCCTGATCGTGTAGCTCTGCCCGCCGGTGACGGAGCCGGAGGTGCCGACCGACGTGCGATTGCCCAGCGAGGTGTACAACTGGCCGGGGACTCCGCCGTAATAGCCGGTGGCTGCAGCCAGCTTGTTGCCGTCGGCGGACATCGCGATGGCCCGCCAGTCGGTGTCGCTTCCAGGCAGGGTCAAGGTGCTGAAGCTGGCTCCGCCATCGGTGGAGCGCAGCACGCGTCCGCTCGCGCGAGGGACGGTGTCAGCCGGCACGTCGGGGCTCGGATTCGGGTTGGAGATCGTGACGCCGATGATCTTGCCGTCGGGTGACATGGCGATCGCGCTGTAGTCCGCCACCAACGAGAAGGGGCGCGTCCAGGTGGCCCCGCTGTCGTGCGAGACGTAGACACCATTGCCGGCGGCCGGACCGCCGACACTGTTGCCCGCCATCGCGATCACGTTGCCGTCGTCCGACATCGCCAGCCGGTACCAGCGGTCGGTCACCCCGGCGCCGGCGAAGGTGACGTTGAGAGGCGACCAGGTCAGCCCGCCGTCCACCGAGCGATAGACCGGGCCGTTTTGGTCGACGGCGACGACGACCATGCCATTGGCGGAGTTGGCAACTGCGCGCCACCATCCGCTGATCGGGGCGGCAGGAGAGCCGATGGTGCCCACCGTCCAGCTTTGCCCGCCGTTGGCCGACACGTACAGCGGGCCGTTTTGCACCGCGGCCACCACGCGCTGTCCATCGGCCGAAACGTTGACGGATTCGTACGCCTGCCCGGCGAGGTTGACTCCCGGGCTGGTGCTGACGACCTGGTTCCAGCTGCTGCCGCGGTCGCTCGAGAAGTACATGCCGCCGCCATATTGGACCGCGAAGATGCGGTCGGCCGACGGTGTCATGTCGATCGAAATCCAGATGCCGTTCGGAGCGTTGGCCGCGGTCCAGTTGACGCCGCCGTCGACCGACGTGTTGAGATTGCCGCCCGCCTCCCCGGCGACGAGAACGTCTCCGGCGGCGCTGGACGACAGCCAGTGCCAGACCCGCTGGTTCAAGCGCGGCGTCCAGGCGACGCCCGGCGCGACATTGCCTTGCACACTGCTCGTCAGCACCGTCTGCCCGGCATTTTGGGCCAGCATCCAGGTGTTGGCGCTTTCGCCCGTGACGCTGACCGTGTCGCCCCCCGCCGGGGAAGGCGGCAGCGTGATGACCACCGTGCCGGGCGTGCTCGACGCGACGGTGTACGACTGGTTCGGCGCCGCTTGCTGGCTGAGACCGGTGATGCGGATG
>JAQGMT010000052.1 GCA_028292185.1 Ramlibacter sp.
TCCACCACGCCTTGCGTCGCGCGCCACAACATCGCCACCAGGCCGATCGCGATGATCAGCTGCTGGCCGGTGTTGAGCATCGACAACGTGGTCTGGCTTTTCAGCCGCGCGGTGCGCAGCTTCTTCAAGCTCTCGTCATAACGGCTGGCCTCGAAGGCCTCGTTGTTGAAGTACTTCACCGTCTCGTAATTCAGCAGCGAGTCCACCGCCTTCTGGTGCGCGGCCGAGTCGAACTCGTTGGCTTCCTTGCGGAACTTGGTGCGCCACTCGGTGATGCTGACGGTGAACACGATGTACAGCGCCAGCGCGATCAGCGTGATCCAGGCGAACCAGATGTCGAACTTGGCGCCCAGGATCGACAGCACCAGCACCACCTCGATCAGCGTCGGCACGATGCTGAACAGCGAATACGAGATCAGCGATTCGATGCCGCGCACACCACGCTCGATGTCGCGCGTCATGCCGCCGGTCTGCCGATCCAGGTGAAAACGCAGGCTCAGAGCATGCAGGTGCTCAAACGTTTCCAGCGCAATGGTGCGCGCGGCACCCTGCGTGGCTTTGGAAAATATCAGCTCACGCAGCTCGGTGAACAGCGTGGTCGACAGGCGCAAGAGGCCGTACGCCAGCAACAGGCCGACGGGCACAGCCAGCACCGCCTGCGCGATGGCGCCCGGCGGAAGGCCGGCAGCAGGCAAGCGGCCGCCGTTCGGCGACATGGTGTCCACCAGCGTTTTCAGCAACACCGGCACGCCCACGTTGGCCAGCTTGGCGGCCACCATGAAGATGAGCGCGCCCGCGACCCGCAGCTTGTATTGCAACAGATAGGGCAGCAGGCGCTTGAGCGTGGCCCAGTCGCTGTGCGCGCGCGGCGGCTCCGCTGCGATGCCGGTTCGCAGCGAAATGGATGAGGAAATTCGTTCGCCGGAACCGCGCATCGGGGACAATCCAGGTTGATCTATCGAAAAGAGATTGTGCCCATGTCCGAAAACTCAAGCGCGCCGAAGGTTGACTTGCCCACCGACAGGGAACTGGTGCTGAAGGTGATTCCGATGCCGGCGGACAGCAATGCCAATGGCGACATCTTCGGCGGCTGGGTGATGGCGCAGGTGGACCTGGCCGGTTCGGTGCTGCCGGCGCGCTATGCCAAGGGCCGCATGGCGACGGTGGCGGTGAACCAGTTCATCTTCAAGCAACCGGTGCGGGTGGGTGACATCCTGTCGTTCTATTCGGAGGTGACGCGCATCGGCCGCACCTCCATCACGGTGAAAGTGGAGGTGTTCGCCGAACGCTTCCAGGCGCAAGGGCAGTACGTCAAGGTGACCGAGGCCTCGGTCACTTATGTGGCGATCGACGATGCGGGCCGGCCGCGGCCCGTGCCGCCACGCGACTGACACGGCCCATGTCGTCACCCGAACCTCTCAACTCGCCCGCCTTGCAGAACAAGGCCCTGATCTGGCTGGTGGTGATCGTCACCGCGCTGTTCGCGGTGGTGCTGCTGCCGCTGAGCGGGGCTGTGTCCTGGGCCGTGTTCATTGCCATCGTGTTCTCGTCGCTGCAGGAGCGGACCGTGCACGTGTGCCGCGGCCGGCGCGGCTGGGCCGCGTTCGCCACGCTGCTGGTGATCATCGTCAGCGTCATGTTGCCCACCGCGCTGTTGGCGAGCTCCGTCGCCCACGAGGGCGCGGCGTTCTATCAACGCTTCAAATCCGGCGACATCCAGCTGAGCGAATACTTCCAGCGCGGCATCGATGCCTTGCCGGGGTGGGTGCGCACCGCGCTCGACCGCTTCGATCTCGCCGACCTGGCGGCCTTGCAGCGCAAGCTGGTGGACGCGATGGGGCGCAGCAGCCAGGTGCTGACCTCGCAGGCTGTCACCATCGGTCGGGGCACGCTGGAGTTCGCCGTGAATTTCTTCGTGATGCTGTACCTGCTGTTCTTCCTGCTGCGCGACGGCAAGGCGCTGACGGGGCACATGATTCGCATGCTTCCCCTGAAGCCGGAACACAGCAAGCGCCTGCTGGACCAGTTTGCGAACGTGGTGCGCGCCACCGTCAAGGGCAACTTCGTCGTCGCGCTGGTGCACGGCGCACTGGGTTCGCTCGCGTTCTGGTTCCTCGGCATCGACGGTCCGGTCTTGTGGGGCGCGGTGATGGCGGTGCTCTCGCTGGTGCCCGCCGTGGGCGCCGCGCTGGTGTGGGGACCGGTGGCGCTCTATCTTCTGTCGACGGGCTCCATCGCCCAAGCCTTGGGCCTGATCGCGTGGGGCGCGCTGGTGATCGGCTCGGCCGACAACGTGCTGCGTCCGATCCTGGTGGGCAAGCAGACGCGCTTGCCCGACTACCTGGTGCTGGTCGCCACCCTGGGCGGCTTGTCGGTGTTCGGCTTGAACGGCTTCGTCATCGGCCCGGTCATCGCCGCGATCTTCATTGTGGCCTGGGACATCTTCGCGCAGGCACGGCAGGAAGAGCCGCCGCTCGATCCGCGCAAGCTCAGGAGATGATGTAGGCTGCGGCGCCGGTGGACAACAGTTCACCCGACGCCGAGCGGCACTCCATGCGCACCGAGGCCACACGCGAGCCCAGGCGCAGCACCTCGGCCTGCAGCTCCAGGTGCTCGCTGACGGCGGGACGCAGGTAGTCGACGCGCAGATCGATGGTCCCCAGCTTGGCGAAGCGCTGCAATCGTTGCAGCGGCGGCTCGTCGATGTGGCGCGCGCCGATCGCCGCCATCACCGCCAGGCCGCCCATCGCGTCCAGGCCGGCGCTGATCACGCCGCCGTGGACGCGGTTGTGGCTGAAGTGCCCCACCAGCTCCGGTTTCATCGCGATGCGGCCCGTCGCGCCGGTCGCCGCGAGAGTGACGATCTTGAGGCCCAGCACCCGGTTGAAGACGATCTTTTCCTCGAAGATCTCCTTGAGGGCGGCGATGAATTCGGGTTCGAAATCGACGGTGCCGGTGGCGCCTTGCTGCTTGCTCATGCTGCCGATTGTCGTGCAGCCGGGCTGAAGCCCTCCCAGCCTGGCCCCGGCGCTGCGCGGACGCGTGTAGGTTTAAACAGACAGGTTCGGGTGCTCCGCCACAGCGGCGCGAGCCCCTCATATACTCGACCGCTGCGCGCCTCGACCATGACCTGCGTGCCTCGAACCATGACAACGATTCGCCGCCGATCCTCACCCATCGCACTGGCCGCCGCGTTGTCCCTCGGTGCCGCCGCCCAGGTTGCACCGATGCAGGTGTCGGTGGCGAACCTGGCCGACCTCACCCTTGAGCAGCTGAGCAATATCCAGGTCACGTCGGTGGCCGGCCGCGGCGAGAGCCTGCTGCAAGCGGCGGCGTCCATCTACGTCATCACCGGCGAGGAGATCCGGCGCTCCGCCGCCACCAGCCTGCCCGAGGCGCTGCGCCTAGCGCCCAACCTGCAGGTGGCGCGCCTGAACGCGTCGCAGTATGCAATCAGCGCGCGCGGATTCAACAACGCCATCGGCAACAAGCTGCTGGTGCTGATCGATGGCCGCACCGTCTATTCGCCGCTGTTCTCCGGCGTGTTCTGGGACGCCAACGACGTGGTGCTCGAAGACGTCGATCGCATCGAGGTGATCAGCGGCCCGGGCGGCACGCTGTGGGGCGCGAACGCCGTGAATGGCGTGATCAACGTGATCACGCGTGCGGCATCGGCCACGCAGGGCGCGACGGCTTCGGTGGTGCGTTCGGGCGCCGGCGGCTACGAAACGGCGCGCTATGGCGGGGCTTTGGGCGAGGTGGGCCACTACCGCCTGTATGCGCTTGCGATGGACCACGGCAGCACCCGCCGGGCCGACGGTTTCGAGCGGCCGGATTCGGCGTCCAAGCGGCAGGTCGGCTTTCGCAGCGACTGGCGCGCGAACGCCGGCCGCTTCA
>JAQGMT010000061.1 GCA_028292185.1 Ramlibacter sp.
GGACATACTTGGCCAGGCGCTCGCCCAGCAACACCGCCGGTATGTTGGCCGCCATCATGCCCAGCGTGGTGCCCATGACCACCATCGTGAGGCTGGCGTATTTCGCGCCCAGCGCAATGGTGGCGAACTGAGTCTTGTCACCCATCTCCGCGAGGAAGAATGCGATCAGGGTGGTGGCGAACGGACCGAAGCGGTTCGGCTTGTCCTCGTCCTCCAACTTGTCCGGGATAAGCGCCCAGGCGGCGAAACCGAGGAACGCCACGCCCAGAATCCAGCGCATCACATCGGGGCTGACGTTTGCGGCGACCCAATCGCCGAGGAAGGCGGCCACAAAGTGGTTCGCCACCGTGGCGCCAAAGATGGCGGCGATGATGGCCCAGTGCCGGCCCTTGAATTTGGCCGCGAGCAGGAAGGACAGGAGTTGCGTCTTGTCGCCCATCTCCGCGATGGCGACCATTCCGAAGGATGCGAGGAAAGCTTCCATGTGGCGAGTAGTCCAAGGCCAGAAAAACCAAGACTGCGCATCTTCCCCGGCCAGTCCAGGAAGGTGCGCAGTCAAAGGTCTTGCCAGGCTTGAAGCTGCTTGCGCCATGGTCGTGAGGACCAAGTGTGTTGACGCAAGCCTCCGCGGGTGCAGAGCGGCTACTCCCCAATGACGGGTGCAGGAAAATTATAGCGGGGGTCTGTTGGCGCAGCGGCCCAGGGGCCGCATGCCGCTTCAATAGTACGTCTTCAGGCTGCGAACCACCGCCGCAGACGACATGGCCCGGCTGAGGTCGGCCATCACGCGCTGATCGCCAAGAGCGACCTGCCACAGCTTGGCGTCTTCCGCGGCCTGGCGACGCCGGATGGCGCGCAGCTTGAGCCACGCCTGCATCTCGCTCGAAGCGCGGCGCAGCGGCGCAGCGAAGACGGCAAGGGCGGCAAAAACCACGGTCCACATCACGATCCACGCGGCCAGCAGGTGGCCCTCGGTCCAGGTGTCGACCACCTGATTGGCGACCACCAGCAAGGCGGCGACGATGGCGGCGAGCAGCACGGACGCAGCGGGAGTACCGTCCAGGCGACTCGCGAGAGCGCGGACGCCCTGCGCGACACGTTCAGCACGTACCACGCCGGGATGTTCAGTGGGGTAGTTCACACGGGCGAAGCTGGTCATGATGGGTTCCTTCTTTCAAGCCACAGCGGGGAATCTCGCTGGGACATCGCAATACTAGGGTTTGCACTGATATTTGGCTACTTTAGATTAGTGATGGATATCATTCACCATTCGTATGGCTGTACCGAATTTCAGAACACTGGACCTGAACCTGCTGCGGGTGTTCGACCAGGTAATGGCCGAGCGCAATCTCACGCGAGCCGCGCGCAAGCTGGCGCTGACGCAACCGGCGGTGAGCAATGCGCTGAATCGATTGCGCGACGCGCTGGGCGACAAGCTGGTCGTGCGCAGCGGATACGGGGTGGAGCCCACGCCTCGAGCGCTGGCGCTGTGGCCGGCCATTGCCGATGCGCTCAGGCAAATGGAAGCCTCGCTCGCGCCGGCCGATTTCGTGGCGTCGCAGGCGGTCAACACCTTCGTGCTGGCCATGGCGGATGCAACAGCCGCCGAACTGATGCCGGGCCTGGTGGAGATCATCGAGCAGGACGCGCCAGGCGTGTCGATGCGCGTACTGCCCCTCAATACGCGCGACCCACGGCCGCTGCTCGAACAAGGACAGATCGATCTGGCAGTGGGCTTTTTCCCCGCGGTATTGGCGGAGTTGTCGGCGCAAGGCCAAGCCGGCGTCGCCCCGTTCGAGCACCAGCGCCTGTTCGCGGGTGAGTACGTCTGCGTCATGCGCAAGGGCAATCCGCTGGCCCGCGGACCCATGACGCTCAATCGTTACTGCGATGCCCACCATCTGCTGGTGAGTTTTTCCGGACGCCCGATCGGCCTGATCGATCGGGCGCTCGCGTCGCTCGATCGCCAACGCCGGATCGTGCTCACCGTGAATCAGTTCTTCACCGCCGGAAGGGTGGTGGCCAACTCGAACCTGCTCACCGTGCTGCCGCGGCATTTCGTGAACGTGACCGGCATCGCGCACGAATTGGTGCTGCGTGCGCTGCCCTTCGAGGTCCCGCAGGTGCATGTCGATTCGCTGTGGCACCGCGGGCAGGCGCAACGCAGCGATCACGCATGGCTGCGCCTGGCTGTGGCGGCCGCGGCGCAAAAGGCCTTCGGCCGCTGAGCGACCCATCGCTCATGGGCGTGGCCAGAGTCTTGATGGCATGCGCTTGCGTTGGCGAGGCAGGCTGTCATGATCAGCCGATCCATTTCCTCCAGGAGGCGAGTCATGCAGAACACCACGACAGCGCTGCGTCGCCGCGGCGTATTGAGGGCGATGGCTGCGGCAGCAGCCACCGTTTCCCTGCCCGCGTTCGCGGCGTGGCCGGACAAGCCCATCAAGATCGTCGTCACTTTTCCGCCGGGTGGCGCAAGTGACATCGTCGCCCGCTTGATGGGGGAGCAGCTGGCCCACAAGCTGGGACAAGCGGTGGTGGTGGACAACCGTCCGGGCGCCGGCGGCAGCGTCGGCGGATCGCTGGTGGCGCAAGCGCCGGCCGACGGGTACACGCTGATGCTCTCCAACTCGACACCGATCTCGATCGGGCCGTTCGCGCTGGAAAAGCAGCCCTACGATCCGGTGCAGGGATTCACCCACATCGCATTGATCGGCAGCGCGCCGTGCGTGGTGATGGCCAACCCGAAATCGGGCATCAAGAGCATGGCCGACCTGGTGGCCAACGCGAAGAAGGCCGGACGGCTGGACTTCGGTTCGGGCGGACCGGCTTCCATCGGGCACATCTATGGCGAGCTGATGAAAAACGCGCTGGGCCTGAACATGGTGCACGTTCCCTATCGCGGGGGTGCTCCGATGACGACGGACCTCATAGCGGGCGTCGTGCCGGTCGGCATCGACGTGCTCACGGCATTCGTGCCTTACTTCAAGGGCGGCCAATTGCTGCCGCTGGCGGTGACTTCGGCGAGCCGCGCGCCGCTGGTACCTGAAGTGCCCAGCGTGGTTGAAGCAGGTTATCGCAACCTGGTTCTCGACAACTTTTTCGGCTTGTCGGGCCCCGCTCGCGTTCCGGCTGACGTGGTGGCGCGGCTGAACGCCGCCTGCAATGAAATCCTGGCCCAGCCCGACATCCGCAACAAGATGCACGAGCTGGCCATCTCGGTGTCGCCCGGCACCCCCGCCGCGTTCACCAACTTCGTGAAGGATCAGGTCGGGCAACTGGCACCCGTCGTAAAAGCAGCGGGGGTAAAACTGTAGGCGGGGACGCGCAAGGCGCCAGACGCGCGAACCGGCTCGGCGCGGCGCTGTCCTCAAGTCCCTGCACTGGGCGCTGGGCGCTGGGCACAATGGGCGCGTGAAGATCCAGCTCATGTCCGACCTGCACCTCGAAGTGCATCCCGATTACCGCCCCAAGCCTGCACCCGGAGCGGATATGTTGGTTCTGGCCGGGGACATCGGCTCTTACCAGGCTGGCAGCCGGCTGGCCGGCGACGATTTCGGGCTGGAACGCTTTTCACCGCGCAACGGCTGGCCTGTGCCGGTGCTCTATGTGCCCGGCAATCATGAGTACGACAACGACGACTTCGACGCTGTCCATGAACGGCTGCGCAACAGCTGCGAACGCTTGGGCATCTCGTGGCTGGAGCGCGAGGTGCTGGTCGCGGGCAGCGTGCGCTTTGTCGGCACCACCTTGTGGTCCGACTTCGATGCGCTCGCGACGCCGGAAGACTGGAGCGCGGCCAGCCCGGCGAACCTGCTGCGCAAGCGCGAGAAAGCGTTTCGCGCCGCCAACTTCTACCTGCAAAAAGCCGCGGCCCGCCGCGCAGGCGAGCCTCTGCTGGCGGAAGGTTGGCGCGAGCACGCGCTGGTTTGCCAGGCTTGGTTGCGTGAGGCCTTGAGTGCACCATTCGCAGGCACCACGGTGGTGATCACGCACTTCGCGCCCAGCTTGCGCAGCGCCGACCCCCGCTACGGGCTGCGGCCGGGCACGGCCGGTTTTTGCAACTCGCTGGACGAGTTGCTCCCCTTCGCCCGCGTGTGGATGCACGGCCATCTTCACTGCCAACTGGATTACCAAGCGGGCCCATGCCGCGTTGTGGCCAACACGCTTGGCTACGCCGCCAAAGGCGAGCAGGAGGGCTTCCGCGAGCAGCTGGTGATCGAGGTTTCATGAACGCAGCGCCGGGCCCGGGTCTTGCATGCAAGCGGAGCGTGCGACCACGGCGGTTACCTCCCAGTACATCTGCGCCGATGACTTTACATTGGCGACGTGATGTTCTCACGCCCGTGTGGAACACTTGGTTATCTAGCGAGGCAGCAGCATGAAGAGGACCAATTGGACTCCTACCGTGGCGTGGATCGCCGCTGCCGCTGCCGCCTTGGCGCTTGCGTTAGCGGCCCCCAGCGAAAGCAACGTGATGGGCCGCTTGCCGACCCTCACGGCGAAGCGGCTCGACCAGCAGCAAATCGTCTTGCCGCACGGCCTTTCCGCCGATCGCACGGTCGCGCTGGTGGCGTTCAACCAGAATCAGCGTGACGAGATCGACAGCTGGGTGAAAGGTCTGGGCTTGAAGCAGGACCCCAGCATCTCCTGGTTCAAGATGCCCGTGCTCAACGATCCGGGCACCGAAGATGCGCGCAGTGCGATCGAGATCAAGCTGCTGGCCCGTCACACCAGCGAGCGCGCCCGCGCGCGCTTTGTGCCGGTGTTCACCGATCGCGATGCTTTCATTCACGCCGCGGGGCTCTCAGGAGCCGACCATGCGTCGGTGCTGATCCTCAATCGTGAAGGCAAGGTGCTGGCCCGCGCCGAGGGGCAGTACGACGAGCGCAAGGCGCTGGCGCTACGCGAGACACTGGTGGCGCTGGGCGACGACTGAACCCCGACAGCGCGGCTCAGATGCCGCCGTACCAGTTGTAGCCCTGGTCTTCCCAGTAGCCGCCGCGGCCCCCGCCCATTCCACTGAAACTGGAAACCAGTTCCACCCGGTACAGGTACTTCGGCTGCTTGTAACCCAGTTGACGCTCGATGCGCGCCCGCAGCGGCGCCCCGTTTTCCACCGGCACCGGTTTCCCATTGAGCTCCCATGCCAGGATCGTCTGCTCGTGGAACGCGTCGTCGAGGTCCACGCTCTCGTAGTACATGCTGCTTTCGTCTTCCTCCTCCATCTGGTCGAGGCAATGGAACACGACGTACTTGGCTGCGGGTTTCACTTCGGCCAGATTGAGCAAATGCGAGAGCCGCACGCCCTTCCATTGCCCGATGGTGCTCCAGCCTTCGACGCAGTCGTGACGGGTGATCTGGGTGCGCGCGGGCAGCGCCTGCAATTGCGGCAGGCTCAATTCGAGCGGCTTGTTCACCAGGCCGTCGACTTTGAGGCGCCAGTCGGCGAAGCCGTTGGCCACCATCGCTGCGTACGACTCGCCCACCGGCATGGTCGTGCCGTTGGCGCGAAACTTCGGCGCGATGTCCGCCGGCGAAAACTCCTGCGCCATCGCCTTGCGGCCCAGCACGCGATGAACAGCGTCGTTCAGGGTTTCGGCGCTGCGCAAGACATTCACCACCTTGTCATCGTGGCTGAGCGCATCGCAACCGGCCAGCGCGCCACCGGCTGCCACGGCGAGCCCGGTGCGCAACAAGCCCCGCCGCTCGCGCCGCTGCTCGAAAAACGGTTTGAATGGTTTTTTCATTTCGGTAGTCTCCAGTAGCCGGTGATCATCGAGCGCAGGTTGTTCACCAGGCCGGTGACGATGACTTCGAACAGGTGCACCAGCACGAAGGCGACCAGCAGCACCGCAGCGATGAAGTGCAGCGTGCGCGCCGCCTGCCGCCCCCCCAGCCAGTCGACCCAGCCGGGCGAGAAGGCATCCATCATGGGCGACATCGCCCAGCCGCCGACCACGATCAGCGGCAGCACGCCGAAGACGATGGACAGGTAGGCGATGTTCTGCAACACGTTGTAGCGGCGCGCCTGCTCGCCGTGGGGGTGCCGCAGCAGCAAGTGCTCCTTGATCGAAGAACCGATGCCGCGGACTTCATTCGCAGTGGGCACGAGATCGCGGCGCAAATGACCGCTGAAGATCGTCCACGCAAGATAAGCGATCCCGTTCATGACGAAGATCCAGGCGAAGAAAAAATGCCAGATGCGGCCCATCGACAGCCACTGTGGACTGGGAATGGTCGCCCACGCGGGAAAGGCGCGTGCCGCGTTTTCCTTGTCGCCGGCGCTGCGCGACGTGCCCAGCACGCCATCGGTATTCAGCTCCAGGCCGCCGATGCGGGTGACGCCGAGCCATTGCCCATTCACCTGCTTTTGGGTGATCTGCATCACGCGCGTGCTGTCGCGGGAATCGTCGCCCCAATAAAGGGCCGGGTGCGCGTTGAAGATCTGCAGGCCGCTCATGAGCAGGATGACCAGGCACACGACGTTGATCCAGTGCATCACCCGCACCGGCAAGCGGTGCCGGTAGATGAGGGGCGGACTTCCTGCGGCGGCAGATTGCATGCGAGTCTCCTGGTGAAGTGATGTCGAAGAATACGCGCGAATTGGCGCGGCATTGTCGGGCTCAGTGAAGAAGCTCGCGCGGCAAAGCCAGGAAATTAAGCAGCAGGCCGTCGAAGTCTTCCGGCGCCTCCAGGTTCTGCAGATGCCCGACGCCCTTCATTTGGATATAGGTGCTGCGCGCAATGGCATCTGCCATCTTCCTCATCGCGGCAGGCGGCGCGTTGGGATCGTGCTCTCCGGCCACCACGAGCGTCGGCACCTGGATCTGCGGCAAATTGGCACGCCGGTCGAATGTCATCAGGGCTTCGAGCGCCCGACGGTAGGTGGAGGCAGGCACCAGGCTCATGCAGTGCGCTGCCAGGCGCACCCCTTCCGGCAGGGAGCCGGGGCCCACCAACTTCGGCACCAGCAACTCCGCCAGTTCGGCCATGCTCTTGCCGGCGTCCAGTGGCGCACGGCGTTGCGCGATGAATTCGCGCTGCCAGTCGCCGTCCGGCTTGCCGAACGACGGCGAAGTGCCGCACAGCACGAGCTTGCTCACGAGCTTCGGGCGGCGCGCAATCACTTCCTGCGCCACCATGCCTCCCATGCCATGGCCGACCAAGACCACGTCACCGCACTTCAGCGCTTCGATGAGCGTGATGCAGCCTTGCGCGAGGCCCTTGAAGGTGTAGGGCTCGATGGGGGCGCTGCGTCCGTAGCCCGGCATGTCCCAAGCCACTGCGCGATAGCCCGATGAAGCGAGCGTCTCGACCTGTGGCGCGAAGGACAGATGCCCTCCGCCGGTCCCGTGCAGCATCAGCACGGTGGGGCCGCCGCCCAACACGGTAAAAGCCGGAATGTTCATTGCACCACCTCTCCCGCGTCGATACCGGCGCCTGCGATGGGGGTGATGTGATCGTTCTCGATGCGCAGCATCGTCGTCTGTTCGCTGGTCTGGTGCTCTCGAACGATAATACATGCAAGCCGAAGCCGGCATCAGCACCGCTGCGCCAGTGGCAAAATGACGCGCGCATTCGGCGCACCCGAAACCACAAGGAGACTATTTCGATGAGCGTGACATGGACTGGCGGCACCGAGCACTGGACTCGCAAGGGCGACATCAAGCTCTTTCTCTGGAACAAGAAAGCATCCCCCAAGGTGCCGCATGCGGGAACCATATTCTTTGTGCACGGCTCCTCGATGGCTTCGCAGCCCACCTTCGACCTGCAGGTGCCGGGGCGGCCCTATTCGTCCGCGATGGATTGGTTCGCGGACCATGGCTTCGACACCTGGACAATGGACAACGAGGGCTACGGCCGCTCCGACAAGCACCGCGCCATCAATTTCGACATCAGCAACGGCGCTGACGACCTGGAAGCGGGCAGCGAGTACATCCTGAAGGAAACCGGTGCGCGGCAGTTGCTGCTCTACGGCATTTCCTCCGGCGCCCTGAAGGCGGGACTCTTCACGCAACGGCATCCCGAGCGAGTCGCCAGGGTGGCGCTGGACGCGTTCGTCTGGACCGGCGAAGGCAGCCCGACCCTCGAGCAGCGCAAGAAGAAATTGCCGGAGTTCATCGCCCGCAACCGCCGGCCGATCGACCGCGCGTTCGTGCACAGCATCTTCCAGCGCGACCATCCCGGCACCGCTGACACCCCCACCATCGAAGCGTTCGCCGACGCCATCCTGACGCTCGACGACTCGATGCCCACCGGCACGTACGTGGACATGTGCTCCAAACTGCCGCTGATCGACCCGGCGAAGATCACCGTGCCCTCCATCATCTTGCGCGGCGAGCACGACGGCATCGCGGCGATGGACGACCTGCTCGCGTTCTTCAACAAGCTGCCCAACATGAACAAGCAGTTCAGCGTGATGGCCGGGATCTCCCACGCCAGCTTCCAGCAGAAGAACTACATGATGGTCTACCAGATCCTGCACGCGTTCTATACCCTGCAAGAACCCGTCTACAAGGGCTAACAGCAATGCGGATCTTCAACAAGTCATTGGTCGCCGCGGCCGCGCTGGCACTGTCGCTCGGTTCGGCGCTGGCGCAGAACTATCCCAACAAGCCGGTGCGCCTGATCATTCCCTTCGCCCCGGGCGGCTTCACCGACGTGGTAGCGCGCATCGTCGGGCAAAAGCTCTCGGTTTCCATGGGGCAGCAGTTCGTCGTTGAAAACAAGGCCGGCGCCGGTTCGACCATCGGCACCGACTTCGTCGCCAAGGCGCCGCCGGATGGGTACACGCTGGTGATGATCTCGACCACTCATGTGATCAGCCCCTGGATCTACAAGAGCCTGCCCTACGACCCGATCAAGAGTTTCACCATGGTCGGCAAGCTGGCCGATTCCGCTTACGTGCTGCTCGTCAATCCGAAGCTGCCCGTGCACAACGTGAAGGAGTTCGTCGCGCTGGCGAAGGCCAAACCCGACACGATTCACTATGCATCCTCGGGCAACGGCAGTTCGCAGCACTTGATGGGCGGACTGTTTGTCTCGCTCACTGGAGCGCCGCTCAACCACGTGCCTTATCGCGGCAGCTCGGGAGCCGCGCAGGATCTGGTGGCCGGCGTGGTGGAGAGCAGCTTCGCCGGCGTCCCCAACGCGCTGGCGCAGGTGCCCAGCGGGCGGCTCAGGGCCTTGGCGGTGACCACGGCGAAGCGGGTGCCGCAACTGCCCGACGTGCCGACGATGCAGGAAGCGGGCGTGCCCGGTTACGCGGCTTCGGTGTGGCTGGCGCTGCTGGCGCCGGCCGGGACGCCGCCGGAGATCGTCAACAAGCTGAACGCCGAGATCGCCAAGGTCATGAAGGACCCGGAACTGCGCAAGGCCTTCGATGCCGCGGGCGTGGAGCCCGATCCCTCGACGCCCCAGGCCATGTCCGAGTACATGGTGCAGGAGATGGCCCGTTGGGGCAAAGTGGTGAAGGACGCGGGCATCAAGCTCGAATGATCCGTAGACGGCCCGCGCAGGCAGCGCGGGCCGTCAAGCTAACATCGAGCGGATGCGCGAACGAAAACAACATCTCGACTCGCTCGCCATCTCGCTCCTGCTGGTCTGCTGCCTTTTCTGGGGCTTTCAGCAGATCCTGATCAAGACCACCGTCGCCGAAGTGCCGCCCCTGTGGCAAGCCTCGCTGCGGTTCATCGGCGCCACGGTCCTTCTAGGGATCTGGTGCGTGGTGCGCGGCGTGAAGCTTTTCGAGCGTGACGGCACCTGGCAAGCGGGACTCCTGGCTGGCGCCTTGTTCGCCGGCGAATTCAGTTGTCTCTACCTTGGGTTGCGCGACACCACCGCTTCCCGGCTGACGGTATTTCTCTACACATCGCCGTTTGTCGTTGCGCTGTTCCTGCCGCGCCTGGTTCCTTCCGAGCGTCTGCGCCCCGTGCAGTGGATCGGCCTGCTGATCGCCTTCTGCGCCGTGGCCGTCGCGTTCAGCGAAGGATTCGGCAGCGCGGCAGGTGGGCGGCAGCCGCGCGGTGACGCGCTGGCGCTTGCAGCGGGGGTGTTGTGGGGGCTCACCACGCTGGTGATTCGGGCCAGTGCCCTGGCCACCGCCAGCGCCGAGAAGACGCTGTTCTACCAGGTGGCGGTCACCGCCGCCGTCGCGCCCTTGTTGTCCTTGATGCTGGGCGAGACTCCCTCGCTGCACTACTCGGCTTATGCCTGGGGCTCACTGGCGGCACAAACCGCGATCGGCGCGTTCGCCAGCTATCTGACGTGGATGTGGCTGCTGCGCCATTACCCGGCCACCCGCGTGTCTTCGTTCACTTTCCTCACCCCGGTATGCGCCCTGGTCTTCGGCGTGGCGCTGCTGCACGAACCCTTGTCCGCTCGGCTGGTGCTGGCGCTGTGCGGCGTCGCCGTGGGCATCGTTCTGGTGAACCAAAAGGCGGCCGCGGCGCGGGCCTAGCTTGCTGCCTGTGCGGCTTCCGCAGGCGCCGCGACGATGCGCATCGCCTGCTCCTTGGCGATCAGCTGATCGAGCGTGCGCCGGAAGTGCGCCAGCGGCGCATCGGCGATCACCGCCAGCAGCTTGAAGTCCGGATCCTCGTCCATCGCCTTCTGCTGCGCTTCGATGATGTGCTTGTCCTCCATGAAGCCTTCGATGAGGCTGGCGTGCAGCGAGCGCGAAATGGTGGTGTCCTGGCCCTCGTAATTGTTCAAGTAGATCCAGAAGTGATGCGTGGTCTTGCTGGTTTCCGGCGTCATGAACTGGCAGTTGCGATATTCCTTCGCGCCCTCGAGGTTGCCCTTTTCGGCGCCGCTGCCCGCCGGGGTAAAGGTCGTGAACAGGAAAAAGTTTCCCGGGATATGCATGTGGCCGATGTTGCGGCGATCAACGTTCTGCGCCTTTTCCTTGATGACTTTCTTGTGGAACGGCGGCGGCGGCGCGTTCATGTGCCAGCGCTCGACCCGAAAGCCCCGCTCCAGCCGCTCCATGTTGAGCGGCTTGGTCACGTAGGCGTATTCCTCGGAGCCACCGAGCGTCTTGGTATGCACGAAAGCCAAGTGGGCGAAATCGCTCAGGTTGTCAACGATCAACAGGTAATTGGCGTCGTAGTGCAGGTAGCCCGGAATGCCTTTCCACTGCGGCTCGCGCAGATAGGGGAAGTCGAGAATCTCGGCTTCATCCGCCAGTTCGGGCTCTCCCATCCAGATCCACACCAGGTGGTCGCGTTCCACGACCGGATAGCTGCGCACGCCCAGCTTGGCGGGGATGTTGTCCTGGCCGGGGATCTGTATGCATTTACCCGTGGGATCGAACTTCAGGCCGTGGTACATGCAACGCACGCAATCGCCTTCGAGCCGCCCCAGGGACAGCGGCGCACCGCGATGACAGCACCGGTCCTTCAGCGCCACGACCTTGCCGCTCTCGCCCCTGTAGAGCAGCACACGCTCTTCCAGCAGCGTTCGCGGCAACAATTTGCCGTCCATCAATTCATGGTCCCAGGCAGCCACGTACCAGCAATTCTTCAGAAACATAGCTTCTCCTGCAGGTCAGCCGGCCGGCCGGCATTCAGTGGGATCATCGTAAGCGGTGGCGGCGCCCGGATCAACCGCGTCGCTGGGTCCTGTCCTAAACCTCAGCGGACTGCGGCTGAGCGGCGTTGCGCCAGTGCGAGATACCACTGCAGGCACTCCGGATTGGACATTGCGTCCTGGTTCACCACTTTCTCCAGTGGGTGCCCCAGCAACAGCTTTTTGATCGGCAGCTCCTGTTTCTTGCCGGAGAGCGTCCGCGGAATTTGCGGCGCTTCGAAGATTTCGTCGGGGACGAAGCGCGGCGACAACGCGGTCTTGATGGCGTTGTTGATTTTGGCTTTCATGACCGCGTCCAGTGCGACGCCGGGGCGCAGCACCACGAACAGCGGCATATAACTTTCCCGGCCCAGGTGCTCCAGGTCCACGACCATCGAGTCCAGGACCTCCGGCAGCGCCTCCACGGCGCTATACAACTCGCTGGTACCCATGCGCAAGCCGTGACGGTTGATCGTCGCGTCACTGCGGCCATAGATGATGCAGCTGCCCGATGGCGTGATCTTCAGCCAGTCGCCATGCCGCCAGACGCCCGGGTAGGTATCGAAGTACGAGGAGAGATAGCGCTTGTTGCCTTCATCGCCCAGGTAGTAAAGCGGCATCGACGGCATCGGACGGATGCACACCAGTTCGCCCACCTCGTCGATCACCGGCTGGCCGTGTTCGTTCCAGGCCTCCACGGCGCAGCCCAGCAAGCGGCATTGAATCTCGCCCGGAACCTGCGGCAGCTCGCGATTGCCGCCGACGAACGCGCCGGCGAAGTCCGTGCCGCCCGACATGTTGCACCACCAGACTGATTGATCCGCGTTCGCTGCCGTCCCC
>JAQGMT010000106.1 GCA_028292185.1 Ramlibacter sp.
GAGCGCATCGCCGGCCAGCACGGGCACGTCAATTTCAACACCATTCCCTGGGTGATCTACACCAGCCCGGAGATTGCGTGGGTCGGCCAGACCGAGCAGCAACTCAAGGCGGCCGGCATCAAATACAAGGCGGGGACCTTTCCCTTCCTGGCGAACGGCCGGGCCCGCGCGCTCGGCGACACCACCGGCATGGTGAAGTTTTTGGCGGATGCGGCCAGCGACGAAATCCTGGGCGTGCACATCGTCGGGCCGATGGCCAGCGAGCTGATTTCGGAAGCGGTGGTGGCGATGGAGTTTCGGGCTTCGGCCGAAGACATCGCCCGCATTTGCCACGCGCATCCCTCGCTGTCGGAGGCGACCAAGGAGGCCGCGCTCGCGGTCGACAAACGCGCGCTGAACTTTTGAGCGCGGCGTTTTCGAAACACATGAGCGTCAAGGAGCAATACCGGCGCGAGCTGGCGGCACGCGGCTACCACAGCGATCCCGCGCAGCTGCGAGCCGTCGAGGCGCTGGACCGTTGCGCGGCCGACTGGGTGCACTACCAGGAGCAGCGCACCCACCTGCTGCAGATGCTGCTCAGTCCCCCGGAAGTGCCGCGCGGCGTCTACCTTTACGGGTCCGTGGGCACGGGCAAGAGCTTCCTGATGGACTGCTTTTATACGGCGGTGCAGGTGGAGCGCAAGACCCGCCTGCACTTTCACGAGTTCATGCGCGAGGTGCATCGCGAACTCGCCGAGCTGCAGGGCACGGTCAATCCGCTGGACGAACTCGGCGCGCGGATGGCCAGGCGGCACCAGCTGATCTGCTTCGACGAATTCCACGTCGCCGACATCACCGATGCCTTGATCCTGCACCGGCTGCTGGCGGCCTTGTTCGAGAACGGCGTCGGCTTCGTGGCGACGTCCAATTTCAAGCCGGACGACTTGTATCCCGATGGCCTGCACCGGGACCGCATCCTTCCCGCCATCGAGCTGCTCAATCGCAAGCTCGAGGTCGTGCGCGTGGACAACGGCGTGGACTACCGGGGACGCCTGATGCATCAGGTGCGCCTGTACCACACGCCGCTGGGCGAGGCCGCCGATCGGGCGATGGATGAAACTTTCACCCGGCTGGCCGAGGTGCGCGATGAGGACCCGGTGCTGCGCATCGAATCGCGCGAAATCCGGGCCCGCCGCAAGGCGGGCGGTGTGGTCTGGTTCGACTTCAACACCTTGTGCGGCGGCCCGCGTTCGCAGAACGACTATCTTGAAATCGCCACCCAGTTCCATTCGGTGCTGCTGAGCGACGTGCCCCAGATGCCGCTGCGCATGGCCTCCGAGGCACGCCGCTTCACCTGGCTGGTCGATGTGCTGTATGACCGCCGGGTCAAACTGATCATGTCGGCGCAGGTGCCGCCCGAGGCGTTGTATACCGAAGGGCCGCTCGCGCACGAGTTCCCGCGCACGGTGTCGCGGCTCTACGAGATGCAGTCGCCCGAATTCCTGGCGCGCGAACGCCGCGTGGTCGATACGAGCCTCACATGAAACAGCTGGTGCTGATGCTTTCCTTGCTGGGCCTTTCACTTGTCGCCGCGGCCCAGGACGACGACCCGGGTGCGTCGGCCGAGCGCGCCCGGCTCAAGTCCGAGCGGACAGCGGCCGATGCAGCTTTCAAGGCCGAAGAAAAACGCTGCTACGGCACGTTCGCCGTCACCGACTGCCTCAACGCCGCCAGGGCCCTGCGGCGCAGCGCGCTGGCCGACCTGCGGCGCCAGGAAACTTCGCTGAATGACGGCGAGCGCAAGCGCAAGGCGGCGCAGCGTGTGCGCGATGCCGAAGCGCGGGGTGTGGCCGAGCGCCGCCGCGAGGAAAATCAGCTCACCAGGGCGGCAGCCAGCCAGAAACAGCGCGAGAGCGACGCGGCGCAAAAGGCGGCGACGCGTGCGTCCGCGGACGCAGCCCGCCCGGCCAAGGCCGCGCAGCGCCAGGAGCAGAATGAAAAACGGCACGCCGAGCAAGAGGCTGCACGCAGCCGCAAGGTGGCCGAAGAAGCGCACAACCGCGAGCGCTACGAGCACCGTCTGGCCGAGGCCGAGGATCGCCGCCTGAAGCTGGAGAAGAAAAATACGGAGCGGACAAAACCCCCTTCCGCGCCTTTGCCGACGCCGCCTTGAGGCGGCGTCGCGCTCGCGTCAGCTGTCCAGCGGCTCGAGCTTGACGATCACCATCGACAGGTTGTCGCCGCCGCCATGGCCGCGCGAGCGCGCCTTCTCGATCAGGAACTCGCTGGCCTCGCGCGGCGACAACGAAGACAGCACCGAGCCGAGTTCGTTGCTGCTGAAGTAGTGCCAGACGCCATCGCTGCAGGCCAGCAGCACATCGCCCGACCGCAGTTGGGGAATGAAATGCTGGTCGGCCGGCGGATCGTCCTCGGCGCCCAGGCATCCCATCAGGATGTTCGATTGCGGATGGACGTTGGCTTCTTCCTCGGTCAATTCGCCGCGGTCCACCAGGGTTTGCACGTAGGAGTGATCCATGGTGCGCGTGACCAGCTTGCCGGCATGGAAGTGATAGATGCGCGAGTCGCCGGCATGCACCCAATGGCAATCGCCGGCCGGATTGATGATGAACCCCGCCAGCGTGCTGTGCGGTTCCTGTTCGGCGGAAATCGCCGTGAGCTTGATCACGATGTGCGCCTCGTGGACCATCTGCTTGAGCAGCGTGGCGGCGTCGTCGTGGTCCGGCGAGTAGCGCTCGAACAACTGCCTGGCCGTCATCATCACCTGGTCGGAGGCCTTGCGACCGCCGCTGCGCCCGCCCATTCCGTCGGCGATGATTCCCAGCACGCAGCCGGGCACGCGAGGGTGGCTGACGAGGGCAACCTGGTCTTGCTGGTATTCACGGTCACCCTTGTGGATGCCGGTGGCTGCGGTAAGTCGGTAACCCTTGGTGGCCATGCTCTTTTTGATGATCGGAAGCCGCCCTGTCAGCGGTGCGGCCGCTCGATTATTGCTTGCGAAAGACGTATTATCGAGCGAACCCGAC
>JAQGMT010000126.1 GCA_028292185.1 Ramlibacter sp.
CCGCATATTCCGGATACAGATCGATCTGGCCCGACTTCAGCGCCTCGTACACGATGGCCGTGTTGCCCAAGCCCTGCTTGACCTGAGGCGGATGCCCGAGCTTCGGCGCGGCGGCCTGCGCCAGCACCTGCGAAAGAATGTACGACTCGGTGAAGCGCTTGGAGCCGATGCGCAAAGTGTCGGACGGCGAGTCTGCGCTGCGCGCCGGCCAAGTCGTCAGCAACAGCAGAAGCACGCAGGCAAGGCCTTTCATGGTGCAAGCATATGTCACGGCCGCGGACATCCTAGAACGTACAAGATATGTGTGCACCATCCCGGCGCCGACCCCAATGCGCGTCGCGCCGTATCTTGGGCACGACACCTTGGCGCCGCGGCATAGGAATTTCGCCCTTCCACCTGTCAACCTTGACAGGGGTCAGCCCCAACCCCGGATGCGGCGGCACCCATAGTCCGCAATGATGAGTAAAGCACCCTCCACCGGAGCCGCCATGAAAAACATCGTCACAGCCGCAGTCATGTCTGGCCTGATCGCCATCCTGAGCGGCGCGCACGCTGCAGAAAACGAGCTCGTGTTTGGTCACGTTGCCGGCCACACCGGCGTACAAGCCGTCACTGCAAAAGGTCTGCGCGATGGCATCCTGCTGTACTTCGACCAGGTCAACGCGAGGGGCGGCGTCAACGGCTCGAAGCTTGTGCTCGAGTCCATCGACGACCAGTACGATCCCGTCAAGACCGTCGCCGCGGTGAAAAAATTGATGGCCGAACCGCGCGTCATTGCGTTGCTGGCCACGTTGGGCACGGAAAACAACGATGCACTGGTCAAAAGCCACGTTCTGGACGGGTCCAGCTTCGTGAATTTCGGTCCCCGCGCCGCCACCAATGTGCTCGAACCCAGCCTTGAAACGTATCGCATCCGGGCCTCGTACCGAGACGAAATGCGGGCAATCGTCTCGCAGCTCAACGTCGCGGGGATCAAGAACCTCGGCTTGGTCCTGCAAGGCGACGGACTTGGAAAAGAGGGTGAACAGGCGTTGGTGCTGGAAGCGGCGACGGCCAACATCAAGGTGTCAACCCGGCATGCCTACGACCGCAGTGCGGGAGACGTCACCGGAGCCGTCACGGCGATGCGGGCGTCGAACGCGGACGCCATCGTCTTCGTCGGCATCAGCAAGGCCTGTGCCGACTTCCTGGCCCAGTACCACAAGCAAGGTGGCGCGATGCCGGTTTACGCGATCTCGGTCGTCGATCCCAACGTCGTGGTGCGGCTCAGCCAGGGAAACGGGGATGGGCGCGGCCTGATCGTGGCCCAGACGATGCCGGCGCCCACCAGAAGGGCGTTGCCCCTGATTCGGGAAATCCATGCGGCGCTGGCCGCGACGAAGACGCCCCCCGAGATGAGCTACGGATTGATCGAAGGCTTCGTTGTGGGCAAGGCAGCGGTTGAAGTGCTGAGCCGCGCCACCGTGAAGAACCGCGACGGGTTCCGAAATGCATTGAAGAATCTCAACAAGGAAATTGACCTGGGCGGACTGGCGGTGAATTTCACGGGCGGCAAACGCGATGGCGGCAATTACGTCGAGCTTTCCGTCATCGGAGAAGGCGGCCGGATTCGCAACTGAAGGTGGTTGAGTCCGTCGCCTCCAAGACCGCGCGGACCATTTACTGCAAGCGTGCCGGCGCCAGTGCGCCGCCGCCCACCACCGCTTCGACGCGGAAACCCTAATTGTTTTTCCGATGCGCTGATCGAGAATCTGCGGTCGGTGGATTTGCGTTCAAACAGGATATTTCAAATGGCATATTTCGTGAGTTCGAGACGGCTGACGCTCGCCGGTGCTGAGCACATGTGCGATACCGCAATCGCGGGCGCGCGGGCACAGGGCATTACGATCACGGTGACCGTCGTCGACACCGGCGGTAATGTCGTGGCGATCAAACGCATGGATGATGGACGGTTTCATACCGTTCATTCGGCCACCACCAAGGCCAAGACCTCCGCGTCGAACAAGCGCATCACCACCTCGCAGGGGGCGGTGGGGCAGGATCTCGACGTCACGCAGGCGCTCGGCCTGGCGATGGCCGCGGGCGCGGACCGCTGGACGGCCATGCCGGGCGGTGCGCCCGTGATCGTGGAGGGCGAATGCATCGGCGGTGTCGGCGTCGCCGGTGGCAACTGGGTTGCCGATGCACAACTGGCGCAAAGCGCGGTTGAATCCATCGGCGCGAGCACGCAACTTGCTTAGTGCACAAATCAAATATCTGGAGCTTCAATGAGTGTGCAAATGGCACCTGTCAACGTCGCCTGCATCGGAATCGGCTGGTGGTCCGGTGTGCTCGCCGACGCGATGGTGCGATCCGGAAGATTCAACATCGTCTCGTGCTTCACGCGTTCGGAAGGCAAGCGTGCCGAGTTCGCGAAGAAGTACGCGTGCAAGATGGCGGCGAGCTACGAAGAAATCCTGGCCGACCCCTCCATCGAGGCGATCATCAACACGACCCCCAACAACGTGCACCTGGAGACGACGCGGCAAGCCGCGTCAGCCGGCAAGCATGTGTTCCTGGACAAGCCGATTGCCAACACCCTTCATGAGGGGCGCGCGATCACCGAGGCTTGCCGGGCGGCGGGCGTGGTGCTGGCGCTGGGCTACCAACGGCGTCGCGAAAATCAGTTTCGCTGGATCAAGAAGCAGATCGACGCAGGTGTTTTCGGGCGGCTCGTCAACGCCGAGGCCAACATCAGCCGCGACCGCGCCGGCAAGATCGACCCGAGTTCGTGGCGCTTCCAGGCGGACGGGATGCCCGGAGGCGTCATGCTGCAGATCGGCGTCCATTACGTCGACGTGCTCGAGTACCTCATGGGTCCGGTGCAGTCGGTCAGCGCGCAGGTGGCGCAACTGGTTCTCGCGGGCGACAACCCCGACGTCGCCAGCATGCTCCTGGTGCATGAAAGCGGCGCGCTGTCCACCCTCAACGCTTCGTATGCATCCGCGTCCGAGGGCTACGTGATGAACATCTACGGCAAGGAGGCCACGGCTTTCTACGACCTCCATGGCGGTTTGCGGATCGTCAGGCGAGGGGTGGATAAATCCGAGCCGATCCCGTTCGAAGCCAACGACACCTTCGTTGATGAACTGGGCGAGTTTGCATCGGCCGTTCGCGGCGTCGGGGTTCCGGAAACCGGCGGGGAATATGCGACGCGTTCGCTCGGGGTCATTCGCGCGGGCATCATTTCCGCGCGCGAGGGGCGGCGCGTCCACCTGAGCGAAGTGTTGGCAGACCCGACGGCCTGAGTATCCATATAAGAAGGGGTTGATTCATGAAGGGGCACATTCCGGTCGTCCGCCGCATCGCGTTTCTGGTGGGCATTTGCCTGTGCGTGACGATCACACCGGTGAGCGCGCAGTTCGCAAGAGCCAAACCGCCCATCCAGCTGGTCGTCCTGTTCCCCGGCGGCTCGTCGGCGGACATCCCCGCCAGGGCCCTTGCCGAAGGAATGGCGAAATTCCTTCACGAGAATGTCATCGTGGTCAACAAACCGGGCGGCGGCGGGGCGATCGGCTACAAATACGTCGCCACCGCGCCTGCGGACGGGCGCACGCTGGTCTGGAGCTCGAACTCGATCTCCACCAACTACCACCATGGAACGATGGATGTCAGCTACAAATCCTTCGCGCCAGTGGCCCAGGCCACCGTCGAAATCCCGGTGGTTGTTGTGCGTTCCAATTCGCCGTGGAAATCGCTCACCGAACTGCTCGACTACGCTCGCGCCAACCCCGGTACGCTCTCCCTGGGCAACTCCGGCGCGGGCAGCCAGACGCATATTTCTGCGGTAGCGCTGCTTGACGCGGGCAAGGCAACGGCGGTGCATGTTCCGTTCGGCTCGGCGCAAGTCGTGCCCAGTTTGCTCGGCGGGCATATCGATGCCGTCGTGCAGTTGCCGGCTGCGGTGGCGCCGTTCGTCGAGGAAGGCAGCTTGCGGGTATTGGGGTCCTTGGGGGCCAAACGAACGGCTGTCTTCCCCACAGTGCCCACCGCCCAGGAGCAAGGGCTGGCCATGCGGCCGCTGGACCT
Source organism: Ramlibacter sp. (assembly GCA_028292185.1). Lineage (GTDB taxonomy): Bacteria > Pseudomonadota > Gammaproteobacteria > Burkholderiales > Burkholderiaceae_C > Ramlibacter. Next base: position 4,069 of record JAQGMT010000126.1, read on the forward strand.
GTGGCGCGGCATCAGCGTTCCCCTCGGGACGCCGCAACCCATGGTGGCACGGCTTGAGAAGGCGATCGAGGCGACGCTCAAGACCCCCGAGTTCATCAGTGCCGGAAAAAAATTCGGGTTCGAACCCCGGTTCATGAACCGGCAGGACTTCGGCCTCATGATTGCAAAAGATGACGCTGAACTGGCCGTGCAAATGCGGCTGATCGGCCTGGCCACGCGCTAAACGGCCGAGGCGGATGACTTGCGAGCGGTGGCGCGCCGGCCGCAAGCGTGGCCGGCGTTAACATGCGCCCATGCGCAAGAAACCGGAAGAACTCCGCAGCCATCGCTGGTATGGCGTCAATGACCTGAGGTCGTTCGGGCACCGCTCACGGACCGCGCAGATGGGCTATCCGCGCAGCGACTACGCGGGCAAGCCGGTGATCGCGGTCATCAACACCTGGAGCGACATCAATCCCTGCCATTCGCACTTCAAGCAGCGGGTGGAGGAAGTCAAGCGCGGCATCTGGCAAGCCGGCGGGTTTCCGGTGGAGATGCCCGCGATGTCGCTGTCCGAGCCGTTCCAGAAGCCCACCACCATGCTCTATCGCAACCTGCTGGCGATGGAATGCGAGGAGCTGCTGCGCTCGTATCCGGCCGACGGCTGCGTGTTGATGGGCGGCTGCGACAAGACCACGCCGGCACTCGTGATGGGTGCGATCTCGATGGACCTGCCCGCCATCTTCCTGCCCGCGGGGCCGATGCTGCGCGGCGATTACAAGGGCCAGTACCTGGGATCGGGCTCAGACACCTGGAAGTACTGGGCCGAGCTGCGCGCCGGCAACATCAGCGAGAGCGATTGGCAGGACGTGGAGGAGGGCATTGCCCGCTCGCCCGGTCATTGCATGACCATGGGCACGGCCAGTACGATGACCAGCGCCGTCGAAGTGCTGGGGCTCACGCTGTCCGGTGCGGCATCGATCCCGGCGCCGGACTCGCGGCACGCGCAAATGGCCACCCTCACCGGCAAGCGCATCGTCGACATGGTGTGGGAAGACCTGAAGCCATCCGACATCCTGACTGCGGGATCGTTCGACAACGCAGTGACCGCGGTGCTCGCGCTCGGCGGATCCACCAATTCCATCGTCCACCTGATCGCGATGGCGCGGCGGGCCGGCGTCGACTTGAACCTGGCTCGCTTCGATGCGCTCGCGCGTGAAACGCCGGTGATCGCCAACTTGCGTCCGGCCGGCAAGTACCTGATGGAAGATTTCTTCTACGCCGGCGGCCTGCGCGCCTTGCTCACGCAACTGGGCGACCTGCTCGATCTCGATCAGCGCACCGTCACCGCCCGCACGCTCGGCGCGAACATCGAAGGCGCGCGGGTATTCAACGACGACGTGATCCGCCCGCGCAGCAACCCGCTGGTCGCGGAAGATGGCCTGGCGGTGCTCACGGGCAACCTCGCGCCGGCCGGCGCCGTGATCAAGCCGGCCGCGATGGAGCCGCGTTTTCACAAGCATCGCGGCCCCGCGGTGGTGTTCCACGATTACGCCGACATGGCGGCTCGCATCGACGACCCGGCGCTGGTCGTGACGCAGGACAGCGTCATCGTGCTGCAAAGCGCGGGTCCGCAAGGCGCGCCCGGCATGCCGGAGTGGGGCCAGCTGCCGATCCCGCAAAAGCTGCTCAAGGAAGGCGTGCGCGACATGCTGCGCATCAGCGACGCCCGCATGAGCGGCACCAGCTATGGCGCTTGCGTGCTGCACGTGACGCCCGAGTCGCACGTCGGCGGCCCGCTGGCGCTGGTGCGCGACGGCGACCTGATCGAGATCGACGTGCAGGCGCGCCGCATCGACATGCTGGTGGAGCCGCAGGAGATCGCGAGGCGCAGGGATGCCTGGCGCCCGCCGCAGCCGAAGTTCACGCGCGGCTACGGTGTGCTCTACCTCAACCATATCCAGCAGGCCGACACCGGCTGCGATTTCGATTTCCTGGAAACCGAAAAAGCCCAGCCTCCAGCGGGCGGAGACCCCGAGATCCACTGACGCCGCTGCGCTGGCAGCCGCCCGCAGGTCATCTCAGGGAGTCGGCGTGAGCGCGACCCGGCGCAGCGGGTGTGTGCCAGCGCGTGAAATTACGCGCGAGTCAACGCCAAAGCATCTTCGACGTTGTACCATGGTGAATGCACGAACCGCTTCCCGGTTTCACGTGTGCTCGCGAGCTGCGGGCCCTTGGCGGGCAATCGGCTTTCGCGCCTTACGCAACGGCGCGGCCGCACGAATGCACA
>JAQGMT010000181.1 GCA_028292185.1 Ramlibacter sp.
CACGATCTGCCCGCCGCGTTCGCCCGGGCCCGGACCCATGTCGATGATGCGATCCGCCGCCAGCATCACGGCCGGGTCGTGCTCGACCACCACCAGCGTGTTGCCCGCGTCGCGCAGCCGCTTCATCGCTTCGGTGATGCGGTTCATGTCGCGCGGATGCAGCCCGATGCTCGGCTCATCCAGCACGAAGAGCGTATTCACGAGCGAAGTGCCGAGCGCGGTGGTCAGGTTGATCCGCTGCACTTCGCCGCCGGACAGCGTGCGGCTCTGCCGGTCGAGGGTGAGATAGCCGATGCCCACGTCGACCAGGTATTTGAGGCGGGTGGTGATTTCGTCGAACAGGAGCTTGAGCGCCTGGGACTCGCCGTGGTTTCCTCCTTCCCCAGAGGGGGAGGGAGACGGAGAAATCCGATCGAAGAACCGGCGCAGCCGATCGATCGGCATCAGCATCAAATCGTGCAGGCACAAACCGGGCAGCGCTTCGAGCTGCTCGCGAGTCCAGGTGGTGCCCACGGGCAGGAAACGCTTTTGCGGCTCCAGCACCGCGTCGGCGTCTTCCTTGCTGCCGATGCGCCACAGCAGGCTGTCGGTCTTCAGCCGCGCGCCGCCGCAAACGTGACACGGCGTGTAGCTGCGGTATTTCGACAGCAGCACGCGAATGTGCATCTTGTACGACTTGGTCTCCAGGTACTCGAAGAAGCGCTTGATGCCATACCACTGCTTGTTCCAGTTGCCTTCCTTGTAGCCGGGCGTGCCGTTGATGACCCAGCCCTTCTGCTCCGCGGTCAGCTTGTACCAAGGGGTGTCGCGTGGAACGCCCGCGGCCTCGGCGTGCCGCATCAGGTCCTCCTGCGCTTCCGACCAAGCCGGGGTCTGGATCGTCTTGATCGCGCCGGCCCGCAGCGTGAGCTTCTCGTTGGGAATCACCAGCCCGTAATCGACGCCGATCACGCGCCCGAATCCGCGGCAGGTTTCGCAGGCGCCCACCGCGGAGTTGAACGAGAACATCGAAGGAATCGGATCGGCGTAGCGAATGTCGCTGTGCGGGCAATGCAAGCCAGTCGAGAACTTCCAGGAAATGGGGTCAGATTCCAATTCAGGACGCGATTCCGCCGGCGCGCCAGACGCTGCGACGAAATTGGAATCTGACCCCAATTCATATACGGACATTCTTCCCACACCGCGCTTGAGCGCCACTTCGATCGCTTCGAGGGCGCGCGCTTTTTCGGTCGCCTGGATGCGGAAGCGATCGGCGACCACATCGAGCACTTTGCGGCCTTCGAGTTCGCGCTCGGCCTGCACGCGGGTGAATCCGCTGGCGGCGAGCCACTGCTGCAGTTCCTCGGCCGACGTGCCGGCCGGCAACTCCACGGCGAAAGTGATGGCCAGCCGCGGGTCGCCTCGTTCCGCGGCGCGCGCCATCAACTCGGCGTACACCGTTTCAGGCGTGTCGTGCCGAACCTGCAACGCGGTCTTCCTGTCGAACAACTGACCGGCCCGCGCGAACAACAGCTTCAAGTGATCGTTCAACTCCGTCATCGTGCCGACGGTGGAACGGGAAGAGCGCACCGGGTTGGTCTGGTCGATCGCGATCGCCGGCGGAACGCCTTCGACGCGATCCACTGCCGGCTTGTCCATCCGGTCGAGGAACTGGCGCGCGTAGGCTGAAAACGTTTCGACGTAGCGCCGTTGCCCTTCGGCGTACAAGGTATCGAACACCAGGCTGGACTTGCCGGACCCGCTGGGCCCGGTCACCACCGTCAACTGGTTGGTGTGCAGGTCGAGATCGAGATTCTTCAGGTTGTGCTGGCGGGCGCCGCGGATGCGGATCAGTCCCTGGGTCATGGAGCGCTTCTTCCGAGGTTGAGGCGGAACATTCTAGGGATTGCGCCAAAGCTCTGCCGTCGCATGGTCTTGCGACCGTCCAGGGACGCGCAGCGTCATGGGGGCCGGAATCGGGTGCCGCGGCCGGCGCGAACCCTTACAGGAATCTACCTAAGGGGGACGCGGCATATCGCCTAGGCTCACGGGCCGGGGGGGTGGCCTGATGAGTCCATGAAGGCCATTACCCTGTGTACGATCCGTCTGCTGCTCACCGCGGCGCTGGCCTTCACGGCCCATGTGTCCGCGCAAGCCCAGCCGGTCACGTTGACACTGGCACACGCCGCGCCGATCACGCACCCTGCCTACCGGGCTGCGGTGCGGCTTGCCAAGCGCATCGAGGAACGCAGCGGCGGGCAGATCAAGCTCGAGATTTTCCCGGCTGCGCAGATGGGGAGCCAGAACGAAACGATGGAGAAAGTCAGGAGCGGCTCGATCGACATGACCGCGACCTCCCCCGACTACCTCATCAAGTACGACAAGGCGTTCGGGGTGTTGGTCATGCCCTATGTTTACGACAGCTACGAGCACGCGCACCGCGTGCTCGATGGCCCGGCGATGCAATGGCTCGCCCCGCTGGCCGAGAAACAGGGCTTCGTCATCCTGGCCAACATGGAATGGGGATTCCGCAGCATCACCAACAACAAGCGGCCGATCAACCGCCCCGAGGACGTGCGGGGCCTGAAGATTCGCCTGCCGCCCGCGGCGAACGTGGAGGACACCATGCAGGCGCTGGGCGCCGATGTCATCAAGATCAGCGCCAACGAGCTGTACCTGGCCTTGTCGCAGGGCGTGGTGGATGGCCAGGAAAACCCCGTGAACGCGATCTATTACGGCAAGCTGTACGAGGTGCAAAAGCACCTGGCCTTGACGCGGCATGCCTACTACAACACGCTCCTCGTCATCAGCAAGCAAAGCTGGGCCAAGCTGTCGCCAGCCCAGCAAACCATCCTGCGCGAGGAAAGCAAGGCAACCGGCGAGGGCATGCGCACGACCATCATGGGCGAGGAGGCCGAACTGGTGGCGAAGTTGAGCGCGGCCGGCATGGCGGTCACCCGGCCCGATCCGCAGCCCTTCCGCGCGTTGATGGAACCCGCGTACCAACAGATCAGGCTGCATGCGGGTGAGGACAATGTGCGCAAGTTCCTCAGCATGGTCGATGCGGAGCGCGGAAAATGAGCCGCCTGTTTCGCTTCGCCTGCGCCGCGGCCTTCGCCTTCGCAGCCCATGCCCAGCAGGCGCAGGCCGTGCCGGTCACCTTGGTTTTTGCCCACGGCAGCGTCGTCGACGATCCGCTGCACAAGGCGGCGCTGCAATTCGCCACGCGCGTCGAGGAACGCACCGGCGGCCAGGTCAAGGTGCAGGTCTTTCCGGCGCACCAGCTGGGCACCACCAACGAAGTGATGAGGAAAATCAAGAGCGGGTCGATCGACTTCGGCGCGGCCCCATTGAGTTATCTCATCACCTACGAAAAGGCTTTCGCCCTGGTGGCGATGCCTTATGTGTTCGACAACTACGAGCACGCGTTGCGGGTGCTCGATGGCCCGGCGATGGGCTGGCTGGCGCCGCTGGCCGAAAAACACGGCTTCGTGCTGCTGTCGAACTGGGAAGGCGGATTTCGCGACCTGACCAACAACGTCCGGCCGATCAACAAGCCCGAGGATGTACACGGCCTGAAGTTTCGCGTGCCGCCGGTGGTGGAGCTCGAAGCCACGATGGAGGCGCTGGGCGCGCAAGTGACCAAGATCGGCTTCGGTGAACTGCACCTGGCGCTGGCCAGCGGGGTGGTCGACGGCCAGGAAAACCCGCTCAACGCCATCTACTACGCCAAGCTGCACGAGGTGCAGAGGCATCTCGCGCTGACGCACCACGTTTACTACAACCGGCCCCACGTCATCGGCGTGAAGAGCTGGGCCAAGCTCACGCCGGCCCAGCAAGCGATCATCCGCGAGGAAAGCCGGTCGGCAGGCGACGCGATGCACCGGATGGTGATGGCCGAAGAGCACGTGCTGCTCGCCAGGATGGTCGCCGCCGGGGTGAAGGTCACGCGGCCCGATCCCTTGCCGTTTCGCGCGGCGACCGAGCCCGCTCGCCGCAAGATCGCGCTGTTCGCCGGTGAGGAAAACGCGCGCACTTTTCTCCAGATGGTCGCCGATGAACGCAATCGCTGATCCCGACCCATCCATTGACCCAACAGGTCAGCGCGCGCTTGACCGGCCCTGGTGGCGCCAGGCGCGCAGCCTGAAAGTCGAAATCGCCCTGGCATTCGGCATCGTCATCGCGCTGATGCTGGCGCTGGGCCTGACTTTTCATTTCAACGACCAGCGTTCGGCCGCCGCGCTCGACAAGCTGCTCAGCAGCGATGGCCGGGTGGCCGACCTGAGCCTGCGCAGCGAACTGGCCATGGCCAAGGCGCTCGACGCGGAAAGCGACTTCCTGCTGGCCCTGGACCGGATCGGTCTGAATGAGGCGCGTGAACGGCACCTGTTGCCCATGCAGCGCCAGTTGTACGACCTGCAGGAATACCTGATGAGCGTGCGCATCCTGTCGTCCGACCCGGCATTGCGCGCGCAGGTGGCCGAGGTGGAGCGCCAGGCTCGCCAATACGAGCAGGACGTCCTGGCCTTCGCCTACCTGTATGGCAAGCCCGGCCAGGTCGAACAGGTGGGTCAGGTCCAGGAGAAGTTCGATCGCGCCGCCCGCGCCATCGAGGATGCGATGGAAGACATGCACACCTCCGCCACCAAACGCGCCATCGAAACGCGCGGCGGTGTTGAACGGGCGGCCCAGACCGCGCGCCGAACGGCCTTCGTCACGGTCGCGATCGCGACCGTCCTGGGCGTGCTCGTCGCCCTGGTGGTGTGGCGCCGCATCACCGGCTCCGTGGCCCAGCTGGTCGATTTTTCCAGGCTCGTGGCCGCCGGCGATTTCAGGGCGAGGGCGCCCTCGGACGGAGAACGCGAATTCGCGGTCCTCGCGCACGCCATGAACCAGATGGCGCAATCCCTCGAGCAATCCCAAGCCCAGCTGCTTGCCACGGCGCGCCGGGCCGGCATGGCCGAAATCGCCACCAACGTGCTGCACAACGTGGGCAACATCCTCAACAGCGTCACCGTCTCGGCCGGCGTGGTGCGCAACACCTTGCACCAGTCGCGGGCGCAGGGCCTGACGCAGGCCGTCGAGATGCTCGAC
>JAQGMT010000200.1 GCA_028292185.1 Ramlibacter sp.
GCGCTGTCTGAGCGGAGCGCCCTTCGGGGCGCGCAGCGAGTTCGCCGACGGGCCATGAAATCGAAGCAACGCAGGGCAGTCGAGCGCAGCGGAGACCGCCTCGAGGGATGCGCGGCAGCCTGCCCGGTCCCGGCTTTGCCGCGAGGTTTCAACGCGGTGGATCCCGTGTCAAACCCGGAATGACAGATGATCCCCTACGCGCCCAAGCTGCGCGCGAGCGCGGAAGCAGTCAGTGCGCAACCGGTGGGACAGCGGTCGGCGGCAAGTCCGTGCTCGTACACCGCGCTCGCCGCCGCACTGAACGCATCGGTGCCGCTTGCAAGACGCGCAGCAATCAATCCCGCCAAAACATCACCAGTTCCTGCCGTTGCAAGCCGCGCATTGCCCGTGGGATTGATCAGCGGCGTGCATCCGGGCGCCGCGACGATGCTGCCCGAGCCCTTGAGCACCACGACACAAGCGAAGCGCTGAACCAGTTCGCGGCTCGCGGCCAGGCGATTGGCTTGCACCTGCGCCGCACCGCAGCCAAGGAGGCGCGCCGCCTCGAGCGGATGCGGCGTGAGCACCGTCATGCGGCTTCGGCGCGAACGCGCCTGCAACAGCGTCTGCAGTTGCGTGTCGGACGCGATGGCGTTGAGCGCGTCAGCATCGAGCACCAGCGCGCGTGCCGTGGATAAGACCTTCGGCAAGACCGCGCGAACTGCATCGCCACCGCCGCAGCCGCAAGCCACCGACATCGAGCCCAGGTCGAGCGAGTCCCACGGACGGATCATCAACTCGGGCTGGGTTGCGTCCACGGTGATCACTGCACTGTCGAGCAGGCCCGCGAAGACGCGTCCCGCACCACCGTTCAACGCAGCGGATGCCGCGAGCAACGCTGCCCCAGCCATGCCGGGCGCACCACCGATCACGGCCACGTCGCCGTAGCTGCCTTTGTGCGAAGCGTGCAGGCGGGTCGTGGTCGTCGGCGGTCCTGCCAGCGTGGCGATGCATTTCGAAAGATCCGCGTCCACCCCGAGGTCGTCGAACCAGACTTGTCCGGCGGCGTCTCTTCCTTGCGCTGTGAACAGGCCGGGCTTCAACGTCAACAGGCTCAGCGTGTGGTCCGCGCGCACGGCTTCGCCGCTTCCGGTGTCGCTGTTCAGGCCGGAGGGAACATCGACCGCGAGCACCGGCGGGGCAGCGCGGTTCATCGCCGCTGCCCACTGGGCGGCGGCACCTTCGAGCGGGCGTGAATGACCGATCCCGAATAGCGCATCGACCGCCAGGTCCCACTGCGCCGGCGGTTCCGCCGCGAACAGCACGCCAGCGTCACGCGCCCGGTGCAGCGAACTCACCGCATCGCCCGGCGCGCGCGCTTCAGTGCCCAGCCAGGTGACGACCGCTTGCTTGCCCCATCGGCGCAAGTGCATCGCTGCTTCGAGCCCATCGCCGCCGTTGTTGCCCGGCCCGCAGGCGATCCAGATTGTCTTGGCGTGCGGCGCCAGCGCCAGACTCAGCCGCGCCGCTGCCAGACCGGCGCGCTGCATCAGCGTATGCGGCGGCAGCGCGCCGGCGGCGGCCTGCTCGGTGCCGCGTGTGACGGCAACGTCGAAGAGCGGCCAGGGGCGCTCGGGCGTGATGCGTTGCATCACCGGATTCTGTCACCCCCGCAGGCGCTCGATCCCCAAACCCTCGACATCGATGTCCGGCTTGCGCCCCGACATCAAGTCCGCGACGACGCGCGCGCTGCCGCATGCCATCGCCCACCCGGACGATCCATGTCCGAGGTTGATCCACACGCCGGGCACGCCGCTGGCGCCCAGCAAGGGCGGCCCGTCGGGCAGCATCGGTCGCGCGCCTTTCCATTCCTGCACGCCCGCACCCTTGCCGGCCAGCGCCGCCGCTCCGGGAAACCAGTCGTGCAGCACCTTGTAGAGCGTTTGCAGTGACGAGGCGCGCTTTTTCTCCGGTGCGCCGCCGATCTCCGCACTGCCGGAGACACGCACCCGCTGGCCCAGCCGCGAGATGGCGACCTTGAAGCGCTCGTCCATCACCGCGCTGCGCGGCGCGTTGAGCGGCTCGCGGATTGGCGCACTGATGGAGTAACCGTACACGGCCGCCAGCGGAATCTCCAGGCCGAGCGGCCGCAGCAGCGCCGCCGAGTCCACTCCCGAGCAGACCATCACCGCATCGAACCGGCGCTCGGTCGGCGCATCGGCGCCCAGCAGCCACACCCGCAGCAAGCCGGGCGAAGCGGGATTGAGCGGGTCGACCGCGGTGTTGAATTCGAAATTGACGCCGCTGGTCTGGGCTTCGTTCTTGAGCAGCATCGCGAACTGCCGGCAATTGCCGACCTCGTCGTCGGGCAAATGAATTGCGCCGGCAAACTGCGTATCGGGGTTGATGGCGGGCTCGATCGCCCGGGCCTCGGCTTGCCCGAGCTCCTTGAAGGCGACGCCTGCGTCACGCAGCAGTTGCAAGCCCGGCTCGGCCAGCTTGCGATCGTTCTCGGCTCGCAGCAGCACCAGGTAGCCCGTGCTGCGGTCGTACTCCAGCTGGAAATGCTCGGTGATGTCGCGCATGCGCGTACGGCTGTAGAAGGCCAGCGCCTGCATGCGGCTGCGGTTGGCCGCATACGCCGGCAACTCACAGGCCCGGTACCACTGGCGCATCCATTCGATCTCGGCGCGCGACAGCGGCAAGCTGATGCGCACCGGCGCATGCTTGCTCAGGAGATAGCGGGCCACCCTGGCCGGCATGCCGGGTGCGGCCCAAGGCGTGACATAGCCCGGAGCCACCACGCCCGCGTTCGCGAAACTGGTTTCTTCGGCGACGGCGGCGCGCCGCTCGAACACCGTCACTTCGTGACCGTCCACAGCCAGCTCGAAGGCCGCGGTGACGCCGATGATGCCGGCGCCGATGACGGCAACTTTCATCCCGGGGTGTTCCTGCTCGGCAAGAGGCTCATGCTGCGGCCGCGAGCGCCTGCTCGGCGCGCAGCGCAATGTTCAGCACCGCATCGTCCTGCATCGCGCATTGCCAGATCATGAGGCCGACCGGGAGTTCACCCGCCACGTGGCATGGAATTGAGATGGCGCAACCGTCCAGCATGTTCACGACGCTGCAGTTGCGCAAGAGCAGCGCGTTGACGCGGAAGAACTCCTCGTCACGCTCGGCCCCGGGCGCCACCTGCGCGATCGGCGCCGCGACGATGGGCGTGGTCGGGGAGAGCACGGCATCGAAGCCGGCCAGCGCTGCGTGCACGCGGACGATCCAATCGTGCCGGGCTCGGATCAGGTCGATGTATTCGTAAGCCTTCATCGCCGCGCCTTTTTCGATGCGCATGCGAACGCGCGGGTCGTAGCCGGCGCCGCTGGAGGCGAGCAGGGCGCGATGCCAGGCATAACTTTCCGCCGCCGAGAAGCCGCCGGTGGACTGGATGGCGCCCAGGTCGCGGATGGCCTCGAGCGGGATTTCCTCGATCTGTGCGCCGCCCGCCCGCAGGGTTTTCAGGGCCCGCTCGAAAGCCGTCGCCACCGTGGCATCCAGCCCGTCGAGCATGCTGGCGCGCGCCACCGCGAAGCGCATCGCCGACAAGGGCTTGTCGTTGCGCGCCACCTTTCGCTGGGCCAGGATCTCGTGCGCCAGGATCGTGTCGCGCACCGAGCGGGTCATCGCGCTCACCGTGTCCAGCGTGGTGGACAGCGGCAGCGCGCCTTCGGTGGGCGTCAGCCGCGCGGTGTTCTTGAATCCGACGATGCCGCACAGCGCGGCCGGTATGCGGATCGATCCGCCGGTGTCCGAGCCCAGGCCGATGAAGGCTGCGCCGGTGGCAACCGAGACGGCTGCGCCCGATGACGAGCCGCCCGGAATGCGCGGCGTCTTCGCATCGGCCGGGTTGGCGGGCGTGCCGTAGTGCGGGTTGAGGCCCACGCCCGAGAAGGCGAACTCGCTCATGTTGGTGCGGCCTATCAGCGCTGCACCCGCGGCCCGCAGGCGCGCGACGGCCGGGCTGTCGTGCGTTGCGGGCGGCGCGTCGGCCAGCACCTTCGAGCCCGCGGGCGTCGGTTGCTCGGCAATGTCGTACAGGTCCTTGATCGAGACGGCCAAGCCCGCCAGGGGCTTGGCTGCGTTGCCCGGATCGGCGGCTTGCCGCCGCGCATCCTGGGCATCGATGCGCAGGAAGGCGTGCTGGCAAGCAGGCGATTGCGCGATGGCCAGGCAGGCCTCGAGCTCATCGATGGCGCGGGTCTGGCCGGCAAGAAGTGATTCGCGGGTGGCAGCGAGGTCGGGGCGCATGGATTCCTAAGGGTGGGTGTTATAATCTTTGGGTTTTGCCGGGGGCTGGCCGCATAGGGCGGCAGGGCTGCCGGTAAAACCAAACGCGAATCCAGGCCAACAAGGTGTTGCGGCTTGCCTTTACGGCAACGGCAATTTCGGCCTGGATTTTAGACCCAACCTTCAGGAAATCACATGACAGTCTCCATGCGCGACATGCTGGAAGCCGGTGTCCATTTCGGACACCAGACCCGCTTCTGGAACCCCAAGATGGCCCCGTACATTTTCGGCCATCGCAACAAGATCCACATCATCAACCTGGAAAAGTCGCTGCCGCTGTTCCAGGAAGCGACCAAGTTCGTCAAGCAGCTCGCGGCCAACCGCGGCACCATCCTCATGGTGGGCACCAAGCGCCAGGCCCGCGAAACCGTGGCGACCGAAGCCAAGCGCGCCGGCGTGCCCTACGTCGACCAGCGCTGGCTGGGCGGCATTCTCACCAACTTCAAGACCGTCAAGACCTCCATCAAGCGCCTGAAGGACATGAAGGCGCAGCAGGAAGGCGGCCTGGACGCGATGAGCAAGAAAGAGCAGCTGATGTTCGCGCGCGAGATGGAAAAGCTCGAGAAGGACATCGGCGGCATCCAGGACATGACCAGCCTGCCCGACGCCATCTTCGTGATCGACGTCGGCTTCCACAAGATTGCCGTGTCCGAAGCCAAGAAGCTGGGCATCCCGCTGGTCGGTGTGGTCGATTCCAACCACTCGCCGATCGGCATCGACTACGTGATCCCGGGTAACGACGACTCGTCCAAGGCCGTCGTGCTGTACGCGCGCGGCATCGCCGACGCCATCATCGAAGGCCGCTCCAGCGCGGCGAGCGACACGGTCAAGGCCGTGGCCGAAGGCAGCGACGAATTCGTCGAAGTGCGCGAGGGCGGCGGCGCCTGAGCGTTCCGCAAGCCGAACGAAGGGGGCTTTCGAGGCCCCCTTCTTACAACTGACACCGATTTGAACTGAAGTTGACGAGGTAAAGAAAATGGCTGCAATCACCGCAAGCATGGTCGCCGAACTGCGCGCCAAAACCGACGCGCCGATGATGGAATGCAAGAAGGCGCTGACCGAAGCGGAAGGAAATTTTGAGAAAGCCGAGGAACTGCTGCGCGTCAAGCTCGGCAACAAGGCCGGCAAGGCGGCCGCCCGCATCACCGCGGAAGGCGTGGTCACCGCCTTCATCGAAGGCAACACCGGTGCGCTGCTGGAGACCAACTGCGAAACCGATTTCGTCACCAGGAACGACAGTTTCCTGGCGCTCGCCAACGCCGCGGCGCAACTGATCGCCAAGCACAATCCGGCCGATGTGGCTGCGCTCGGTGCGCTGCCGCACAGCCAGGACAGCTTCGGCCCCACGCTCGAAGACGTCCGCAAGGGCCTCATCGGCAAGATCGGCGAGAACATGAGCTTTCGCCGCTTCAAGCGCTTCTCGGGCTCGAACAAGCTGGCCGCCTATCTGCACGGCACGCGCATCGGCGTGGTGGTCGAATTCGAAGGCGATGAAACCGCGGCCAAGGACGTCGCGATGCATGTGGCGGCCATGAAGCCGGTCGCTCTGACCAGCGCCGACGTGCCGGCCGACCTGATCGAAAAAGAGCGGGCCGTTGCCGTGGGCAAGGCCGCCGAGGACCGCAAGGTCGCCGAGGCCGCCGGCAAGCCGGTGCAGCCGCCGGAGATCGTCGCCAAGCGCGTCGAAGGCGGCGTGCAGAAGTTCCTGAAGGAAGTGTCCCTCTTCAATCAGCCCTTCGTGAAGAACGACAAGCAGACGGTGGAGCAGATGCTCAAGGAGCGCGGCACCTCGGTCAAGAGCTTCACGCTGTTCGTGGTGGGCGAGGGCATCGAGAAGAAGGTGGACGACTTCGCCGCCGAGGTCGCGGCGCAAGTGGCGGCCGCCCGGAAATAAGCGATCGCGGCGGCGGCGAATGATCTCGCCCCGCTTCGATGCCAAAATGACGGGCGCGCCGCGCCGTCATTTGAAGCGCGGCGAACCCATTCAGTCGTCTCCAACAAGGAACCCATCCATGCCCCAAGCCCAGCCAGCCCATAAGCGAATTCTGCTGAAGCTGTCGGGCGAGGCCCTGATGGGCGACGATGCATTCGGCATCAACCGCGCCACCATCGTGCGAATGGTGGAAGAGGTGGCCGAGGTCGTGCACATGGGCGTGCAGGTTGCCATCGTCATCGGCGGCGGCAACATCTTCCGCGGTGTGGCGGGCGGCTCGGTCGGCATGGACCGGGCCACTGCCGACTACATGGGCATGCTGGCGACCGTGATGAACGCCCTGGCGCTGGCCGATGCCATGAACAAGCAAGGGCTGATTCCGCGAGTGATGTCGGCCATCGCCATCGAGCAGGTGGTGGAGCCTTACGTGCGGCCCAAGGCCTTGCAATACCTGGAAGAGGGCAAGGTGGTGATTTTCGCGGCGGGCACGGGCAACCCCTTCTTCACCACCGACACCGCCGCGGCGCTGCGCGGCGCCGAAATCGGGGCTGAACTGGTGCTCAAGGCCACCAAGGTGGACGGCGTCTACTCGGCCGATCCCCAGAAGGATCCGTCGGCGACGCGCTACACCAAGATTTCATTCGACCAGGCCATGGCGCAAAATCTGGGCATCATGGATGCGACGGCGTTCGCCCTGTGCCGCGACCAGAAGCTGCCGATCAAGGTCTTCTCCATCTTGAAGCACGGCGCCCTGCGCCGCGTGGTGATGGGGGAAGACGAAGGAACGCTCGTCTACGCCTGAGAACGCCGCAGCAGACCGCGAGGAGATTCCCATGACGACCATCGCAGAAATCAAGAAGACCATGGAGGGCAAGATGGACCATTCCATCGCCGCCTTCAAGAACAACCTGACCAAGATCCGCACCGGCCGCGCCAATCCGGCGCTGCTGGACACGGTGCATGTGGACTACTACGGCTCGATACTTCCGATCAGCCAGGTCGCCAACGTCTCCCTGCTGGATGCCCGCACGATCAGCGTGCAGCCTTGGGAAAAAGGCATGGGCGCCAAGATCGAGAAAGCGATTCGCGAAAGCGATCTCGGCCTCAATCCCGCATCGATGGGCGACCTGATCCGCGTGCCCATGCCTCCGATGAGCGAGGAGCGGCGCAAGGAAATGACCAAGCTCGTGCGCCATGAAGGTGAAGCCGCCAAGGTCGCCGTGCGCAATCTGCGCCGCGATGCCAACGACGCGGTCAAGAAGCTGGTGAAGGACAAGCTGGCTTCCGAAGACGAGCAAAAGCGTTCCGAGGCGGAAGTCCAGAAGCTCACCGACCGGCACATTGGCGAAATCGATCAACTGGTCGCCGCCAAAGAGCACGAGATCATGGCCGTGTGATGTTGCCCCCACGCTTGTCATTGCATGACTGCGCCGCCTCCCTAAGGGGCCTTCGCGCCTTGGGGCGGCCCGGCGGCGCTCACCATTTCCTTGCCTTATGACGCCCGACCGCATCCCGCACCACGTGGCCATCGTGATGGACGGCAACGGCCGCTGGGCGACGCGCCGCTACTTGCCGCGCATCGCGGGCCACAAGAAGGGCATGGATGCGCTGAGTGCCTGCGTGCGCCATTGCCATGACCGGGGCGTCAAGGTGCTGACGGTGTTCGCGTTCTCCTCCGAAAACTGGAAGCGGCCGCGCGAAGAAGTCTCCAGCCTGATGGAACTGCTGGCGGTGGCATTGGCGCGCGAAGTACCGCGCCTCAACGCCGAAGGCGTGCGGCTGTTCTTCGTGGGCGATCGCTCGGCGCTGTCGGCGAAGGTTCGCGCGGGTCTGACGAAGGCTGAATCCGCAACCGCGTCGAATTCACGGCTGCTGTTCAACGTCTGCTTCAACTACGGTGGCCGCTGGGACATCGCGCAGGCCGCCGCGCGCGTGACTGCGGGCAAGGAAGCGATCACCGAAGAGAGCTTGTCCGCCGCCATGGCGCTGGCGCACGTTCCCGATCCCGACCTGGTGATCCGCACCGGCGGCGAGCGGCGCCTGTCGAACTTCCTGTTATGGCAGGCGGCGTACGCCGAGCTCTATTTCACCGAGAAGCTCTGGCCCGAGTTCGATGGCGCGGCGCTCGACGACGCTTTGGCCGATTACGCGCGCCGCGAGCGCCGCTTCGGCAAGACTTCCGAGCAAGTGTCGACGGCGCTGGCCAAGAAGGTCGCCTGACCACCGCGGGCTTCGCATGCTGAAGCAGCGAATCATCACCGCGCTGGTGCTGCTGGCGATCCTGCTGCCGGCGCTGTTCTGGCCGACGCCGGCGCCGTTCGCGGCGGTCGCGCTGTTGCTGATTGCGGCGGGCGCCTGGGAGTGGGGCCGGCTGAACGGCCTGGCGCAAGCCGGATCGATGATCACGGCGGCGATCTGCCTGCTGCTTTGCGCCGCCTCGTGGTACGCCGGCGTGCTGCGCCAGCCGTTGCCCTTGTTGTGGTCGGTTGCCGGCGCGCTGTGGGTGCTCGCGGGCGCATGGCTGCTGCGGGCTGGCGTTGCCGGCTGGCCCGGCGTGCCGCGCGCGCTGCGCCTGGCGGGCGGCGTGCTCGCGCTTTGGCTGGCCTGGCTGGCCGTGGCGCAAGCCCGCGAGATCGGCGTGAACTTCCTGCTTTCCATACTCGCGCTCGTGTGGGTGGCTGACATCTCCGCGTACTTTGCCGGCCGCGCATTCGGCCTGAAGTTCACGAGGGACAAGCTGGCGCCTGGCATCAGTCCCGGCAAGAGCTGGGAGGGTGTGTGGGGTGGCATGCTGGGAGTGCTCGTGCTGGCCCTGGTCTGGACCGCCGCCGACCGCTTGGCCGATGCCGCGGTGCCCAGCCTCTACACGCGGCTGGCCGGCGCCGGGTGGTGGTTGCTGGTGATCGCTGCCTTGTTCCTGGCCGCCATGAGCGTGGTCGGCGACCTGGTGGAATCGCTGGTCAAGCGCAGCGCCGGCGCCAAGGATTCCAGCAAGCTGCTGCCGGGTCACGGCGGTGTGCTGGACCGCGTGGACGCACTGCTGCCCACCTTGCCGCTCGCCATGATGCTGGCGTCCGTGGCATCGCTGGCATCTCTATCACCGCGATGAAACAGCGTATCGCAGTACTCGGCTCCACCGGGTCGGTGGGCGTCAACACGCTGGACGTGATCGCCCGACATCGCGATCGCTTCGAGGTGTTCGCGCTCAGCGCGGCGACCCAGGTCGACCTCATGCTGCAGCAATGCGCAAAGTTCAAGCCTTCGTTTGCGGTGATGGCCGCCGAAGGCCCGGGCCGCGAGCTCGCGTACAAGGTGCAGGCTGGCGGCCTGGCCACCCAGGTGCTGTGGGGCCAGGGCGCCCTCGAGGAGATCGCCGCGCACGAGTCCGTGGACACGGTGATGGCGGCGATCGTCGGCGCCGCGGGGCTGGCCTCGTGCCTGGCGGCCGCGCGGGCCGGCAAACGGCTGCTGCTGGCGAACAAGGAGGCCCTGGTGGTCGGCGGCGAGCTGTTCCTCGACGCGGTGCGGGGCAGCGGCGCGAAGCTGCTGCCCATCGACAGCGAGCATTCGGCGATCTTCCAGTCCCTGCCCGAGGACCCGGCCACCTGGGACGCGCGGGTGGAGAAGATCATCCTCACCGCTTCGGGCGGGCCGTTTCGCACCCGCGAGCCGCACACGCTGCGCGGCGTCACGCCGGAAGAAGCGTGCGCGCATCCCAATTGGGTGATGGGCCGCAAGATCTCGGTGGACTCGGCCACCATGATGAACAAGGCGCTCGAGGTGATCGAGGCCCGCTTCCTGTTCGGGCTGGCGCCGCAGCGCCTGGAAGTGGTGATCCATCCGCAAAGCGTGATCCACTCGATGGTGCAGTACCGCGATGCGTCGGTGGTGGCTCAGCTGGGCACGCCCGACATGCGGGTTCCCATCGCTTACGGGCTGGCCTGGCCCGATCGCGTCGCATCCGGCGCGCAGGCGCTGGATTTCCACACGCTGGCCGACATGAGCTTCGAATCGATCGACAGCCGCGGCCATCGCGAGCGCTTCCCCGGCCTGACCCTGGCGTGGGACGTGCTGGCCGCGCCGCCCGGAACGACGGCGGTGCTGAACGCGGCGAATGAAGTCGCCGTGGCCGCCTTTCTTGAACGGCAGATCCGGTTCGACCAGATCCACCAGGTGAATGTTGCAACTTTGGAGGCGGTTACAGCGTCCAAGCCCGAATCGCTGGAAGATCTGCTCGGCCTCGACGCGCGCTCGCGCGAAGCCGCCGGGCGGGCCATTTCGCGGCTCGGCGCCTGAACCCGGAGATCACACCAACATGCTGACCATCGTTGCCTTCATCGTGGCCCTGGGCCTGCTGATCGCCGTGCACGAGTACGGCCACTACCGCGTCGCCGTCGCTTGCGGCGTGAAGGTCCTGCGCTTTTCGGTCGGTTTCGGCAAGACGCTGTACCGGTGGCAGCCGAAAAACCAGAAGCACGGGCAAAGCACCGAATTCGTGATCGGGGCATTTCCGGTGGGCGGCTACGTGAAGATGCTGGACGAGCGTGAAGGGCCGGTCGCGCCCGAGGAACGGCACCTCGCGTTCAACACCCAGCCCCTCAGATCGCGCGCGGCCATCGTTGCGGCCGGTCCCGCGGCCAACCTGCTCCTCGCCGTGCTGCTCTATGCGGCGGTGAACTGGTATGGCGTGCAGGAGCCCAAACCCATTCTTGCCAGTCCGATCGCGGGCTCGGTCGCGCAGCAGGCGGGCTTGCGTGGCGGCGAGCTCGTGCAGCAAGCGGGCTTTGCCGACGGCGCGCCGCAGGCGGTGCGCTCCTTCGAAGACCTGCGCTGGCTGCTCACGCGCGGTGCGCTGGACGGGCGCGACGTGCGCCTGCAGGTGGCGCAGCCAGGCCGCGCCTCGAGCGTAGAAGCCCTCCTGCCCCTGAGCCAGCTGCCTTCCCGCGAGCCGGATGCGCAGTTGTTCCGCAAGATCGGCATCCTCGGGCCGTTCACGGCGCCGGTGATCGGCGACGTGGTGGGGACCGGCGCGGCGCAACGCGCGGGGCTGCTCAAGGGCGACGTGGTGCTGGCCGTGGGCAGCACCACGGTGGTCGATGGCCAGCAGTTGCGCGATCTGATTCGCAGCGGGCAGGGCGCTCGCCAGAGCTGGCGCGTGCAGCGCGGCGGGCAAGTCCTCGAGCTGGCGGTGCAGCCGGACCTGGTGCAGGAAGACACCGGGCGCATCGGCCGCATCGGCGCCTACGTGGGCGCGCCGCCCGAGTGGGTGAAGGTGCGATACGGCGCGGTCGAAGGGCTGGAGAAGGGTGCGGTGCGCACCTGGGAAGTGTCGCTGCTCACGCTGCGCATGATGGGCCGAATGGTGATCGGCGAAGCCTCGCTGAAGAACCTCAGTGGGCCGCTGACGATCGCCGACTACGCCGGCAAATCCGCCAGCCTGGGGCTGACGCAGTACCTGGTGTTTCTTGCGTTGATCAGCGTCAGCCTGGGCGTGCTGAATTTGCTGCCGCTGCCGGTTTTGGATGGCGGGCACCTGATGTATTATCTTTGGGAGGCCGTCACGGGCAAGAGCGTCTCCGACACGTGGATGGAGCGACTGCAGCGTGGCGGGGTGGCGGTGCTCCTCGTGATGATGACGATTGCGCTGTTCAACGACGTCACCCGTCTCTTTGGATAATCCTTTTTTTGGCTGCGGCCGCTTGTTGACCGAGGCGGTGCGGGCCCGACGTTGATTCATGAAAAAACAAATCAAGCGCTTTCGCGCGCGTACCGTTGCGGCCATGGTGGCCATGGCCTTTGTGGCGAACGCCTGGGCCGTGGACCCTTTCACGGTGCGCGATATCCGCGTCGAAGGCCTGCAGCGGGTGGAGCCCGGCACCGTCTTCGCTTCGCTGCCGTTTCGCATCGGCGACCAGTACAACGACGACAAGGGCTCGGCCGCCATCCGGGCCCTCTTCGCATTGGGCCTGTTCAAGGACGTGCGCCTGGAGGTGAACGGCGACGTGCTGGTGGTGATCGTGGAGGAGCGGCCCACCGTGGCCGACGTCGACTTCGCGGGCACCAAGGAATTCGACAAGGACACCCTGAAGAAGGCCCTGCGCGAGATCGGCCTGACCGAAGGCCGGCCGTACGACCAGGCCCTGGCCGACCGCGCCGAGCAGGAACTCAAGCGCCAGTACATCAACAAGAGCCTGTACGGCGCCGAAGTGGTCACCACCGTCACGCCGATCGAGCGCAACCGCGTCAACCTGACCTTCACCGTCACCGAGGGCGACCCGGCGAAGATCAAGGACATCCACATCGTCGGCAACACGGCCTTCAGCGAATCCACGCTCACGGGCCTGTTCGACCTGGACACCGGCGGCTTCCTGTCGTGGTACACCAAGTCCGACCGCTACTCGCGCGCCAAGCTCAACGCCGACCTGGAAGCGCTGCGTTCCTACTATCTCAGCCGCGGCTACCTCGAATTCCGCATCGATTCCACCCAGGTGGCGATCTCGCCCAACCGGCAGGACATCTCCATCACGGTGAACGTCACCGAAGGCCAGCGCTACGTGGTTTCGAGTGTGAAGCTCGAAGGCAACTACCTGGGCAAGGACGATGAGTTCAAGTCGCTCGTCACCATCCGCCCGGGTGAGCCCTATAACGCCGACAGGGTGGCCGAGACCACCAAGGCGTTCAGCGATTACTTCGGCAATTTCGGCTACGCCTTCGCCACGGTCGAGGCCCGCCCGGAAATCGATCGCGCCAACAATCGCGTTTCGTTCGTGCTGCTGGCCGAGCCCTCGCGCCGCGCCTACGTGCGCCGCATCAACATCTCCGGCAACAACCGCACCCGCGACGAAGTGCTGCGGCGCGAGTTCCGCCAGTTCGAGTCGTCCTGGTACGACGCCGAAAAGATCAAGCTTTCGCGCGACCGCATCGACCGCCTTGGCTTTTTCAAGGAAGTGAACATCGAGACCAGCGATGTCCCGGGCGCAGCCGACCAGGTTGACCTGAACATCACCGTCGCCGAAAAACCCACCGGCAGCCTGCAGGTGGGGGCCGGGTTCTCCAGCGCCGAAAAGCTGGCGCTGTCGTTCTCCGTCAAGCAGGAGAACGCCTTCGGCAGCGGCAACTACCTGGGCGTCGAGGTCAACACCAGCAAATACAACAGGGCGATCGTCTTTAACTCGGTGAATCCATATTTCACCCCGGACGGGATTTCGCGCACGATCGACGTGTACCACCGCTCTTCCAGGCCGTACGAGGACCAGGGCGGTAACTACCAGCTGGTCACCACCGGCGCCGGCCTGCGCTTCGGCATCCCGTTCAGCGAACTCGACACCGTCTTTTTCGGCGGAGCAGTGGAACGCACCGAAATCAAGCCCGGCACCAGCATTCCGGCGGCGTACCTCGATTACGCGGAGCGCTTTGGTTTCACCAGCAACACGCTGCCGCTCTCGCTGGGCTGGTCGCGCGATAACCGCGACAGCGCCATCGCTCCCACCAAGGGCCGCTTCCAGAGGCTGGCGGGCGAGATGGCGCTGGTGGGCGATGCCCGCTACGCGCGAACCAACTACCAGCTGCAGCAGTACATTCCCCTGAACAAGCAGTTCACCCTGGCCTTCAATGGCGAGGCCGGCTGGGGCAAGGGCTTGGGCGGGCGCCCGTTCCCGGTGTTTAAGAACTTCTATTCGGGTGGCCTGGGTTCGGTGCGAGGCTTTGAACAGGGCACGCTCGGTCCCAAGGACGTCACCGGCGCCACCATCGGCGGCTCGCGCAAGCTCAGTCTTAACGCGGAAGTCCTCACCCCCTTCCCCGGCGCGGGCAACGACCGCACCTTGCGCATGTTCGGCTTCGTGGACGTGGGCAACGTTTTCGGCGAAACCGAGAAGATCACCTTTGGCGAGCTGCGGGCCTCGGTCGGCGCGGGCGTGTCATGGATATCTCCCATCGGCCCGCTGCGCATCGCCATCGCCCAGCCCATACGCAAGTTTCCTGGCGATAGAATCCAGAGATTGCAATTCCAGATCGGAACCTCGTTCTAATGAAGTATCTGTCCCGTCAATGCCTGGTGTTCCTGTTTGGCGCCCTCGCGCTCGTCGCGCACGCGGACGATTTCAGGGTGGGCTTCGTCAACACCGACCGGATCTTCCGCGAAGCAAATACCGCCAAGGCAGCGCAGGCCAAGCTCGAGCAGGAGTTCTCCAAGCGGGAAAGGGATCTCACTGCCATTGGCGACACCCTCAAGAACGCCTCCGACAAGTTCGAACGCGAGGCGCCCACGCTGTCGGAAAGCCAGCGCACCCAGCGCCAGAAGCAGCTGCTCGACCAGGACCGCGACTTCCAGCGCAAGCGCCGCGAATTCCAGGAAGACCTCAACGCCCGCAAGAACGAAGAGCTGCAGCAGGTGCTCGAGCGCGCCAACCGGGTGGTCAAGCAGGTTGCCGAAGCCGAAAAATACGACGTCGTCCTGCAGGAGGCCGTCTATATCAACCCCAAGCACGACATCACCGACAAGGTGATCAAGGCGCTTAACGCGGCGAAGTAATGTGGCCGCCACGCCTGTCACCTCGTTTCGCGCCGCCCCCGCAGGGGGGGCAGTCGGCCAGGGGCGGCCCGCCGCCGACTGAGCGTCGCTAGTGTGCAGCTGCGCCTCGGCTCCATCGTCAAGGAGCTCGGCGGCGAGCTGAGAGGCAACCCCGAGCGCCTCGTCGACGGCCTTGCGCCGCTCGAATCCGCCACCCCCAGCCAGCTGAGCTTCCTGGCCAACCCGAAGTACGCGCAGCAGCTTGCCGCTTCGCGGGCCGGCTGCGTGATCGTGGCTGAGTCCATGCGCGATCAAGCGGTCGCGCGCGGCGACTGCATCGTCGCGGCGGAGCCCTACCTGTACTTTGCCCGCGTCACGCAGTTGTGGAAGCGGGCGCTCGATGGCGCGTCCGCGCCGGGCGTGCATCCCAGCGCCGTGGTCGATCCCGACGCGGTGATCGACCCGACCGCCCGAATCGGCCCGCTTTGTATCGTGGAGCGCGGTGCGCGCATCGGAGCCGGCACGGAGTTGAAAGGGCGGGTCAGCATCGGCGAGAACTGCGTCGTCGGCGAGCGCTGCATCCTGCACCCGGGCGTCGTGATCGGCGCGGACGGCTTCGGATTCGCGCCGGACGGCCAGGGCGCCTGGGAAAAGATCGAACAGCTGGGCGCGGTGCGGATCGGCAACGACGTCGAGATCGGCGCGAACACCTGCATCGACCGCGGCGCACTGGGCGACACGGTCCTGGAGGACGGCGTGAAGCTCGACAACCTGATCCAGATCGCCCACAACGTGCGCATCGGCAAGCACACCGCGATGGCCGGTTGTGCGGCGGTGGCGGGCAGCGCCACCATCGGCGCGTACTGCACCATCGGCGGGCGCGCCGGCATCCTGGGCCACCTGCAGATCGTCGATCACGTGCATATTTCCGCCACGTCGCTGGTGACGCGGTCCATCCTTAAGCCCGGCCACTACACCGGCGTGTTCCCCATCGACGACAATGCGGCCTGGGAAAAAAACGCGGCCGCCCTCAAGCAACTCCACAAGTTGCGAGAGCGCATCAAGGCGCTTGAAAGAGGGAACGACTGATGATGGACATCCACGAAATACTGAAGCTGCTGCCGCACCGCTATCCCATCCTGCTGGTGGACCGGGTGCTCGCCATCGAAAAGGGCAAGAGCATCAAGGCGCTGAAGAATGTCACCATCAACGAGCCGTTCTTCGTCGGACACTTTCCGCGCCGGCCCGTGATGCCGGGCGTGATGATGCTCGAGGCGATGGCGCAGACGGCGGCACTGCTCTCGTTCGCGAGCATGGGCGTCAGCCCCGACAGCAATGCCGTGTATTACTTCGCCGGCATCGACAACGCGCGCTTCAAGCGCCCGGTGGAGCCGGGCGATCAGCTGGTGATGGACGTGGAACTGATCCGGTCGAAGGCCGGTATCTTCAAGTTCAAGGGCACCGCCCACGTGGGCGACGAGCTGGCCTGCGAGGCCGAGCTCATGTGCACCATGCGCAGCTTCAGCTAGCCGCGTCCGCTTTTTCTTGGCAGCACCGATGCCCGGCTCGATCCACCCGACCGCGATCGTCGATCCGCAAGCGCAGATCGACCCGTCCGCCACGATCGGCGCGTACACGTTGATCGGTCCCGAGGTGAAGATCGGGGCGGGCACCACGGTCGGTCCGCACTGCGTGATCGAGGGCCGCACCACCATCGGCCGCGACAACCGCATTTTCCAGTTCAACTCGCTGGGCGCGATCCCGCAGGACAAGAAATACGCCGGCGAGCCTTGCGAGCTGGTGATCGGCGATCGCAACACGATTCGCGAGTTCAGCACGTACAACATCGGCTCGCCGGGGGGCGGTGGAATCACGCGGGTGGGCAACGACAACTGGTTGATGGCGTATGTGCATCTTGCGCACGATTGCCAGGTGGGCAACCACACCATCTTCGCGAACAACGCGCAACTGGCCGGGCATGTCGAGGTCGGCGACTGGGTCATCCTGGGCGGCTTTACGGTGGTGCACCAGTTCGTGCGGATCGGCGCGCATGGGATGACGGCGCTCAGCTCCGTGCTGCTGGCCGACCAGCCTCCGTTCGTGATGAGCCAGGGCCAGCCGGCGCGGGCGCGGTCGATGAACTTCGAAGGGCTGCGCCGGCGCGGCTTCTCCACCGAGCGCATTTCCGCCGTCAAGGCGATGCACAAGGCGCTGTATCGCGATGACTTCACGCTCGCGCAGGCGAAGACACGCATCGCCGAGATCAAGGCACGAGTACCCGACGCGGATCCCGACGTCGCCTTGATGCTGTCGTTCCTGGACAAAGTCTCGGCCGAGCGCGGCATTGTGCGTTAGCCAGCGGCCATGACTGCCGCTCGGTTTGCGATGGTGGCGGGCGAAGCCTCCGGCGATCTGCTCGGCGGCCTCTTGCTCGACGGACTGCACCAGCGCTGGCCTGACATGCGCAGCGATGGCATCGGCGGGCCGCAGATGACGGCCCGCGGCTTCGATGCGTGGTGGCCGTCGGAGGCGCTGGCGGTGCGCGGCTACGTGGAAGTGCTGCGGCACTACCGCAGGATCGTCGGCATCCGCAAGCAGCTCAAGCAGCGTTTGCTCGATGCTCCGCCGGATGTCTTCATCGGCATCGACGCGCCCGACTTCAACCTGGACCTCGAAGCCGGCCTCAAGGCGCGCGGGGTGAAGACCGTGCAGTTCGTCTGCCCCTCGATCTGGGCCTGGCGAGCCGAGCGCACCGAGAAGATCAAACGCAGCGCCGACCATGTGCTGTGCATCTTTCCGTTCGAGCCCGAAATTCTGGCGCGCGAAGGCATTGCCGCGACCTATGTCGGCCATCCTTTGGCCAACGTGATTCCGATGGAACCCGACAAGGCAGCGGCGCGTCGCGCGCTCGGCCTGGCGCCAGAGGACGAGGTGCTGGCCGTCCTGCCCGGCAGCCGTGCCTCGGAAGTGCACTACCACGCGGGGATGTTCCTCCAAGCTGCGGCCCTGTTGCGCAAGGCGCGCCCGGCGTTGCAGATCGTCGTCCCGGTGATTCCACAGCGCCGCGCCGCGATCGAAGAGGCCGCGCGCGCAGCCGGTCTGGCAGGCCGGATCAAGATCATGGACGGGCAATCGCACACCATGCTCGCCGCCTGCGACCTGGCGCTGATTGCCAGTGGCACCGCGACGCTCGAAGCGGCCTTGTTCAAGCGGCCCATGGTCATCGCTTACAAGGTGAACTGGCTGTCGTACCGGCTGATGTGGCCGCAGCACCTGCAGCCGTGGATCGGGCTGCCCAACATCCTGTGCGGCGAATTCGCCGTCCCGGAATTGCTACAGCAGGCGGCCAATCCCGAGGCGCTTGCTGCGGCGCTCTTGGAATGGCTGCAAGCTCCTGCCAGAATGGCGGCCGTGCAGCAGAAATTCAAGGCGCTGCACGTTCAACTGCAGCGCGATACGGCAACACTGGCCACCCATGCCATCCAAAAAGTCATCGAGTCCTGAAGCTGCCGGCCAGCCCGGCCCCATCAAGACGCGCGCGCCGCGAGCGCCGAGGCAGGCCCGGCTGGACTGGGACCCGATCGGCCTCGTTGCCGGTGTGGACGAGGCAGGCCGCGGGCCTCTGGCCGGCCCGGTCGTCGCCGCTGCCGTCATCCTGGACGACACCCGGCGCATTCGCGGCCTGGCCGATTCCAAGGTATTGACGCCTTTGCAGCGAGACCGGCTGTACGACCAGATCCTCGAGAAGGCGCTGTGCTGCTCGGTGGCGCAGGCGAGCGTCGAGGAAATCGATTCGCTGAACATCCTGCACGCGACCATGCTGGCCATGAAGCGAGCGGTGGAGGGCCTGCGCCTGAAGCCGGCCAAGGTGCTGGTGGACGGCAACAGGTTGCCGCTGATCGAGGTGCTGGCCGAAGCGGTCATTGGCGGCGACGCCATAGTCAAGTCGATTTCCGCCGCGTCCATCCTGGCCAAGGTGCATAGGGACCGCCTGTGCCGCACCTTGCACGAGGAATTTCCGCAGTACGGCTTCGCCGCGCACAAGGGCTACGGCACGCCCGAACACCTGCAGGCCTTGATCGTGCACGGCGCTTGCCGGCACCACCGCAAGTTCTTCGGTCCCGTGGCGGCTACCTTCGGCATCGTGGCCGATCCGCTGGCTGTCGCGTTCGCCACCGACGAACGCGCGCCGGCGACTGTCACGGTGTCGTGACTTCCGCCCAGCCCCAGTTCATCAGCTCCGCGGCCAATCCTTTGCTGAAGGATTTGCGGCGGCTCGCGCAAGACAGCACTGCCTATCGGAAGCAGGGCCGCGTCTGGCTCGAGGGCGACCATTTGTGCCGGGCCGCGACCGAGCGCGGCGTGGAGCCGGCGCTCGCTGTGTTTGCGCAGAGCTATTGGGATGCGAACTCGGTCGAATGGTCGATGTCCCGTGCGAAGACGGTGGTCATCGCCGATGCCTTGTTCGCCGGACTCAGCGCGCTGGAATCGCCGGCGCCCATGGGCTTCGTGCTCGAATTGCCGCAGGCGCCTGCGCTTGAAGCGAGCACCGCGTCGGTGATCCTCGACCGCGTGCAGGATGCCGGCAACGTGGGCGCCATCCTGCGCAGCGCGGCGTCGTTTGGTTTCCGCCAGGTGATCGCGATGAAGGGCACGGCCGCGCTGTGGAGCCCCAAGGTGCTGCGAGCAGGGATGGGCGCGCACTTTGGCCTGGCGTTGATCGAAGGCGCGGAAGCGGCCGCGCTCGAGGTGCTGGAAATTCCCATCGTTGCGACCAGTTCGCACACGGGCGAGCTGTTGCACCAGGCCCGCTTGCCCTGGCCTTGCGCCTGGGCGCTCGGGCATGAGGGGCAGGGCATCAGTGCCGAACTTGCGTCGCGCGCCAGGCTCACCGTGCGAATCGTCCAGCCGGGCGGCGAAGAGTCGCTCAACGTCGCCTCGGCCGCGGCCATTTGCCTGCACGCCAGTGCGGCGGCGGCCTCCATTGAACAGGCCCGCGAATAGGCCCGGCCACCCAAGGTGCACGGAGGCTGACGGTATAATCAGGGGCTTTCCCGCAACCCCGTACGTCTAGCGCATTCAGCCTCTTCCCCGACAACTACGTGATCAAGAGCCAGCTTCGGGCAACCGCCACAAGCGAACTTGTCGAACGCGTCTGGGCGTACCCGTAATCATCCGGAGAACCCAGTGCTTTTGTCTCAACAGGGAACCACCCCGCCCGCCATCCTGGCGCTCGCAGACGGCACCGTCTTTATCGGCAACTCGATCGGAGCCCCTGGCTCCACCACCGGCGAAGTCGTGTTCAACACGGCAATGACCGGGTACCAGGAAATCCTGACCGACCCGAGCTATTGCCAGCAGATCGTCACGCTCACTTATCCGCACATCGGCAACTACGGCGTCAATGAAGAGGACGTCGAAGCGGGCAAGGTCCACGCGGCCGGCCTGATCATTCGCGACCTGCCCCTGGTGGCGTCGAATTTCCGCACCTCGCAAACCCTGTCCGACTACTTGCGCAGCCAGAACACCGTGGCGATCGCGAACATCGACACGCGCAAGCTCACGCGCATGCTGCGCACCGATGGCGCGCAGAACGGCTGCATCATCGGGCTGCCGGCCGGCGCCGAAGTGACTCCTGCTCTCGTCGAGAAGGCGATCGCCGCGGCCAAGGGCGCGCCGAGCATGAACGGCCTGGACCTGGCCAAGGTGGTCTCGGTTGCCAGCACCTACGACTGGACGCAAAGCGAATGGCGCCTGGGCCGAGGCTACGGCGAACAGAGCGAAGACAAGTACCACGTCGTGGCCTTCGACTACGGTATGAAGAAGAACATCTTGCGCATGCTGGCCGAGCGCGGCTGCACAGTGACGGTGGTGCCGGCCAAGACCTCCGCCGAGGAAGTGAGGAAGCTCAAGCCCGACGGCGTGTTCCTCTCCAACGGCCCCGGCGACCCCGAGCCTTGCGATTACGCGATCGCCGCGGCCCGGGATTTGATCGAAGCGGGCTATCCCACCTTCGGCATCTGCCTGGGCCACCAGATCATGGCGCTGGCGTCCGGCGCCAAGACCTTCAAGATGAAGTTCGGCCATCACGGCGCGAACCATCCCGTGAAAGACCTGGACAACGGCCGCGTCAGCATCACCAGCCAGAACCACGGCTTCGCGGTGGACGAGAAAAGTTTGCCCGGCAACTTGCGCGCGACCCACGTGAGCCTGTTCGACGGCACGGTCCAGGGCCTGGCGCGTACCGACAAGCCGGCGTTCTGTTTCCAGGGCCACCCCGAAGCTTCACCGGGGCCGCACGACATCGGTTACCTGTTCGACAGATTCACGGGCCTGATGGACCAAGCCGCCGGGGAAAACAAGTAAATGGCCAAGCGTACCGACATCAAGAGCGTCCTCATCATCGGCGCGGGTCCGATCGTGATCGGCCAAGCCTGCGAGTTCGACTACTCGGGCGTACAGGCCTGCAAGGCCCTGCGCGAGGAGGGCTACAAGGTCATCCTGATCAACAGCAACCCCGCGACGATCATGACCGACCCGGCCACGGCCGACGTCACCTACATCGAGCCGATCACCTGGCAGACGGTCGAGAAGATCATCGCCAAGGAAAAGCCGGACGCGATCCTTCCCACCATGGGCGGACAAACCGCTCTGAACTGCGCGCTGGACCTGTGGCACAACGGCGTTCTGCACAAGCACAAGGTGGAACTCATCGGCGCTTCCCCGGAAGCGATCGACAAGGCGGAAGACCGGCTGAAGTTCAAGGATGCGATGACCCGGATCGGCCTGGGCTCGGCGCGCTCGGGCATCGCGCACTCGATGGAAGAAGCCTGGACGGTGCAAAAGACCTTGGGCTTTCCCACCGTGATCCGGCCGAGTTTCACGCTCGGCGGCACGGGTGGCGGCATTGCGTACAACTCCGAAGAATTCGAAGTCATTTGCAAGCGCGGCCTCGAAGCGTCTCCCACCAGCGAACTGCTGATCGAGGAATCGCTGCTCGGGTGGAAAGAGTTCGAGATGGAGGTGGTGCGCGACAAGGCCGACAACTGCATCATCATCTGCT
>JAQGMT010000212.1 GCA_028292185.1 Ramlibacter sp.
CAAGGCTCAAGCCTGGGCCTGTGGCTGGCGCGGCACCTCGATCTGCGCTTGGTCTTCACCTTCGAGGGGCTGCTGGCCGCCAGTCTGCTGGTCAATTTGCCGTTCATGGTGCAGCCGATTCAGCGCACGTTCGCCGCCATTCCCAACTCCCTGCGCGAAGCGGCGTGGGTCTCGGGTCTCGGAAGTTGGGCCACGTTCCTGAAGATCGAGCTGCCGCTGGCCTGGCCCGGCCTGCTAGGTGGCGTAGCGCTGACCGCGGCTCATACGCTCGGCGACTTCGGGGTGGTGTTGATGGTCGGCGGCAGCATCCCCGGCGCCACCCGCACGCTGAGCATCTCGATCTACGACCGGGTCCAGGCCTTCGATCTGGCTGCCGCCCACATCATGGCGCTGGCGCTGGTGGCGTTTTCGCTGGTGGCCGTGGCGCTGGTGTTCGCGGCCGACCGGCGGCGGCCATTGCAGGAGCGCTAGCGTGAGCGACGCATCCGCGGCCAAGCTCGAAGTCTCGCTGCACAGCAGCGCGCCCATCCGGCTGGATGCGCAGTTCGATTGCGCGCCGGGCGAACTCGTTGCGTTGGTCGGACCCTCGGGCAGCGGCAAGACCAGCCTGCTACGGGCGGTCGCCGGCCTGCTTCCCGGCAGAAAGATGCGCGGCCGGATCAGCGCCGGGGAAACACACTGGTTCGACAGCGAGCGGGGCATCGACTTGCCGCCGCAGCGCAGGCAAGTGGGATTGGTGTTCCAGCATTACGCCTTGTTCCCGCACTTGAGCGCGTTCGACAACGTGGCGATTGCGGTAGGCGCGGCACCCCGGGAGCAGATCGTTCGCTCCTTGCTGGAGCGGCTGGGGCTGAGCGGCCTGGAGCAACGCCGGCCGGCCCAACTCTCCGGCGGGCAACAACAGCGAGTGGCGCTGGCCCGCGCTTTGGCGCGCGACCCCAAGGTGCTGCTGCTGGACGAACCTTTCTCCGCAGTTGACGCGCCGGCGCGGCAAGCCCTCTATCGCGAACTGGCCGCCCTGCGCCAGAGCATGTCCACGCCAATGATCCTGGTCACGCATGACCTGGCGGAAGCACGGCGGTTAGCGGATCGCGTGGTGATTCTCGACCAAGGCTGCACATTGCAATGCGGCACGCCCGAGCAGATTTTCGCCAGTCCGCGCAACGCCCGGGTCGCCGAGCTGGTGGGGATCCAGAACCATTTTCGCGGCCGCTTTCACAAGGACCAGCCCGGCTGGGCGCGGCTGACGTGGGGTGCGGACGACGCAGTGAGCCTGCGCGTGATCGACAAGAACCGCATTGACGACGGCGCGCAAGTCACCTGGGTGATCGCCGGTGATCGGATCGAATTGCTTGCGGATGGCGACGGCGATGCCGAAGCCAACACCTTGCGCTGCGAAGTGATGGAGCAGTTGGCCCTGGGCGAAACCAGCCTTTGCCTGCTACGCCCGCAAGGCCTGCCGCTGGAGCGCGTGACCCTGAATCTGTCGACTTCCCAATTGCGCTCGCTGCGGGCCGAGCCGGGCCATTGGCTGCGGCTGGCGGTTGCGCCGGAGGCAATTCACATCATGCCCCGGAAAGACCGCCCGCTGCCGCTTCAGGCCATGTAGATGGCGATGAAGGCCAGCAGGAAGATCAGCACGCCGCCCACGACGGGCAGCACCAGCGGGAGGACCGGCACGATGGCCTCGAGCGAGTCTTGCGGCTCGTGCGCGTCGCCATGGCTGTGGCTCGGTTCTTGGGTAGACATGAAGATTCCTCAGATAGTGGCGCTATTTTAGCGAGGCGCCGGGCACTCGCGACGAACACTCGACCGGCCGGCGTGCGACCACTGCGTCGATGCTCATTGTTCCTGCGCGTGAAATCCGCCGGCCCGCAAGGCGTCGAGCACCGCCGTGATGTGGGCTCGGCCGCGCGTCTGGATCACCAGTTCGATCTCGACATTCTGGGCCGCGAGCAAGGTGAACGCTCGCTGATGATGCACTTCGTCAATGTTGCCGCCCGCTTCGCTCACGATGGCCGTGATGCGCGCAAGCGAGCCCGGCACGTCGCGCGCGCTGACCCGGATGCGCGCCAGCCGGCCGGCGCGCACCATGCCGCGTTCGATGATCGCCGCCAGCAGCAGCGGGTCGATGTTGCCGCCGCCCAGCACCAATCCCACCTTGCGCCCGCGAAATCGCTGGGGGTCTTTCATAAGAGCCGCCAGCGGAGCCGCCCCTGCGCCTTCCACCAGCGTCTTTTCGATCTCCAGCAGCATCACGATGGCTTGCTCGATATCACCCTCGTCCACCAGCACCACGTCGTCCACGTACTTCTCGATCAGGGCTTGGGTGATGCGCCCGGGGGTGCCCACGGCAATGCCCTCGGCGATGGTGCTGGCCCCTTGCGGCAAGCTCGCGTGCTTCACGGCGTTGAACATGGTGGGAAAGCGCAGCGCCTGCACGCCGATCACCTCGATGCCGGGTTTGAGCGCCTTCGCCGCCACCGCGATCCCGGCGATCAGGCCGCCGCCGCCCACGGCGACCACCAGCGTGTCGAGGTCCGGCACCGCCTGCAGCATCTCGAGGCCGACCGTTCCCTGCCCGGCGACGATCGCCTCGTCGTCATACGGATGAACGAAGTTCAGGTTCTGCTCCGCGGCCAGCGCGAGCGCGTGTTCGCGCGCCTCGTCGAGCGAGTCGCCGTGCAGTACGATTTCCGCGCCGAAGCTGCGCGTGCGCTCCACCTTCACACCCGGTGTGAAGCGTGGCATCACGATCACGGCACGCAGGCCAAGCCGCTGCGCGTGATACGCCACGCCCTGCGCGTGATTGCCCGCGCTCATCGCGATCACGCCCCGGGCGGGAGCGCTGCCGCTGAGCTGCGCGAGTTTGTTGCAGGCGCCGCGCTCCTTGAACGACGCGGTGAATTGCAGGTTCTCGAACTTCAGGAAGACCTGCGCTCCCGTGATTTCCGAGAGCGTGCGCGACTCGACGCAAGGCGTCTGGAGCACCTGCCCCTCGAGGCGGCGCGCGGCGGACTGGATGTCGGTAAGGTCGATCATGTCCCGGCGATTGTGTGCGCTAAAAAGGCCCAAAGTGGGGGTTTTCCCACAAGCAGCGTCTTCCATGTAGCATGAAGTAGCGTTATCGTAATCACGCGCCATGCGGTGCTGGAGGCTTTGCGGTGGTCAAGCGTTCGGCGGATATGCAGGTCCTTCCCTCACCGGGGCTGAAAGAGGCGCCGGTGCTGGATCTCATGTGCTCGCACTTCGTGCTCACGCTCGCGGCCAAGCAGGGCGGCAAGTTCAACGTGCGGCGTGACCTGAACGGGCTGCTGTCGCTCGCCGGGCGGCACCTGGTGTGGCCGGCGCCCACGCTCTCGCGGCTGCGCGAGTTTCTCGGGCGCCGCT
>JAQGMT010000246.1 GCA_028292185.1 Ramlibacter sp.
GCCGAACAGATGATCGAGCTGCGCGGCTTGCGCGGCAAGAACACTTCCGTCATCAAGCACATGCGCGCGCGCATCGAGCAGGAGCAAGGCGACTTCGACGTCAGCGGGGCTCGCATCCACGCCGTGCGTTCGGTGCACCTGAAGCTGCTGCGCGATGTGTTCCACCTGCTTGGCACCAACACGCTGAAGACCGAGATGGCGGAGCTGACCACTGCCCTGCGCCAACCCGGCATCAAGCTGGGCGTGAAGAAGGCCTACTCGTCGACGTTCACCCGCCTGCGTTCGGGGCTGCGCGAAGCGCAGAAGATCAGCGCCGAGATCCAATCGATGTTGACGGGCACGTTCCGCCAGCTCAATGCGGAATACGGTTTCTCGCTGCAAGCCCCGCGCGAGCCCGACCTGGAACGCTTCGCGCGCGACCTCGACCTGGTGGAGCGCAGCCACAACCAGTACATGGGCGTGAGCAATACCTTCCGGCTGGCGCAACCCGAGTTCGCCGATCGCCTGGTGCGCGCACTGGCGACGCGCTTGCGGGTGGTGTACGAGTCGGCTCTGGGCGAAGTGGAGTTGTGGAACAAGTCAGCCGCGGCCCAGCTCGATGCGCAACTGCGCGAGCGGCGCCGCAATTTCGGCCGGCGCCTGGAAGCCATCGAGCGCATCCAGGAAGCGGCGACCGGGCTGGACGACCGTATCGCCGAGATCGAGGCGCAGGAAACGGCCATCGACGAGATGAACGCCAAGCTCAACGAGCTGACCCATCACCTGATCGCCATTCCGGGCAGCGGCCACGCCGCGGCCCAGCCCGTTCTCCAGACAGCATGAGCGAAGCGCCGGCTGGCTTTGCCGGCCGCGTGGTGCGCTGGCAGCAGACCCACGGGCGCAACACGCTGCCCTGGCAGAACACGCGCGATCCCTACCGCGTGTGGCTTTCCGAAATCATGCTGCAGCAAACGCAGGTGGCCACGGTGCTCGATTACTACGAGCGCTTTCTCCAGCGCTTCGCCGATGTGAGGGCGCTGGCGTCCGCGGAACTCGATGAGGTGCTGGGGATGTGGAGCGGCCTGGGCTACTACAGCCGCGCGCGCAACCTGCATCGCTGCGCGCGGGAGATCGTGGCCGTTCACGGCGGCGATTTCCCGCGCCGCGCCGAAGTGCTGCAAACACTGCCGGGCATCGGACGCTCCACCGCCGCGGCCATCGCTTCCTTCTGTTTCGGCGAGCGGGTCGCGATACTGGACGGCAACGTCAAGCGCGTGCTCACCCGCGTGCTGGGCTTCGACGCGGACTTGAGCGTTGCCGCGAACGAGCGCAGCCTGTGGGTGCACGCCGAGGCGCTGCTGCCCAGCCGCGGCGTGCGCGAGGCGATGCCCCGCTACACCCAGGGCCTGATGGACCTGGGCGCGACCATCTGCCTTTCGCGCAAACCGAGCTGTCTCCTCTGTCCGGTGCGCGAAGTGTGCACAGCGCAACGGGCGGGGACACCCGAGGACTATCCGGTGAAGACGCGCAAGGGCAAGCGCAGCTCGCAATCGCTATGGCTGTTGCTCGCGCGCGCCAAGGACGGCGCCGTCTGGCTGCAAAAGCGGCCCGAGTCGGGAATCTGGGGCGGACTGCATTGCCTGCCGGCCTTCGACAGCCCGGAAAGCTTGCGTGCGGCGCTGGCGAACACCAAACGCGCGGGCGCGAAGCTCGAAGAAGGCGAGGCCTTCTTGCATGTCTTGACCCACCGGGATCTTCATCTGCATCCGGTGCGCACCACCTGCGCCCGCTCGACCTTCTCGGGCGTGGACGGCGGCTGGTTCGGCGCCGACGAATGGCGGGTCCTGGGCCTGCCTGCGCCGGTGCGCAAGCTACTGATGAGCTGACCCAAAGCTGACGAGGTTAGGGGGCGGTACAACGAATGGCCGCAGAAAAGTTGCGCCTTGGGTTGAATGCCTACAGAATCCGCGCACGGGGGAACACATGTACCAACAGACCTACGACCCGCTGAGCAATGCTTTCTTTTCCACGATCGTCGCCGCGATCCCCATCCTGACCCTGCTTTACTTCATTGCGCTGCATCGACACCGCGATGCAAATGGCAATACGCACCTGGGCATCTCCGCCCCGTACGCGGCGTTCTTCGGGGTCATCGCCGCCTTCCTGATCGTGTGCCTGGTGTTCCGCATGCCGGTCACCTCCGCGATCTCGGCCTTCGCGCTGGGCACCTTGTCGGGGTTCCTCGGGATCATCTGGATCGTGCTGTCGGCGATGTTCCTCTACACGATGAGCGTGGTGAGCGGCAAATTCGAGATCGTCAAGGAGTCGATCGTCCACATCTCCTTCGACCGGCGCCTGCAGTGCGTGCTGATAGCGTTCTCGTTCGGCGCGATCATCGAAGGCACCTCCGGCTTCGGTACACCGGTGGCCATCGCGGGCGCCGTGATGGTGGGCCTGGGATTCCGGCCGTTCCAGTCCGCCGTGCTTAACCTGCTGGCCAACACCGCGCCGGTGGCGTGGGGCGCGATCGGCACGCCCATCGTCACGCTGGCCGCGGTCAGCGGCCTCGACCAGCTCACGCTGTCTTCGATGGCCGGCCACCAGCTGCCCTTCGTCTCCGTCATCGTGCCCTTCTGGCTGGTCGTCACTTTCGTCAAGATGGAAGGCGGAA
>JAQGMT010000306.1 GCA_028292185.1 Ramlibacter sp.
GATCCGGGCTGCTTGCGGAGTCACCTCAGGCGGTTGATTTCTCGCGCCGCGCCTTCTTGGCTGAACTCACCTTGGCGCTATTGGTGCCGTTGCCGACGCGCGGGCCCTCGCTGAATTGCCGGATGAAATCGCGCACCTGCGGGTAGACGGTATCGCGCCAACGGCGGCCGCTGAAAATGCCGTAGTGGCCGGCGCCCTTGACTTCCAGGTGCTTCTGGCGCGACTTGGGCACGTTGTAGCAAAGCTGGTGGGCTGCTTCGGTCTGGCCCGAGCCGGAGATGTCGTCGAGCTCGCCTTCGACCGTGAAATGGGCCGTGGTCGTGATGTCTTCGGGGCGCACGCGTTCCAGGTCACCGTTGTCGCTGATCACGTCCCAGGTGCCGTTGACCAGCGCGAATTCCTGGAACACGACGCGAATGGTTTCCAGGTAGTAGTCCGCGTCCATGTCGAGCACCGCGTTGTACTCGTCGTAGAACTTGCGATGCGCTTCCGTGCTGGCGTCGTCGCCGCGGATCAGGTTCTTGAAGTAGTCGTAGTGGCTCGACATGTGCCGGTCGGGGTTCATCGCGACGAAGCCCGTGTGCTGCAGGAAGCCAGGGTACACGCGCCGGCCTGCACCCGGGAAGTTGGTGGGCACCCGGTAGATCACATTGTTCTCGAACCACTCGTAGCTCTTGTTCATCGCCAGGTTGTTCACGGCGGTGGGCGATTTGCGCGCGTCGATGGGGCCGCCCATCATCGTCATCGTCAGCGGCGTGACTTCACCGCGGGACGCCATCAGCGACACAGCGGCCAGCACCGGCACCGTCGGCTGGCACACGCTGATCACGTGGCAGTTGCCGTAGATGCTTGGCAGGTGATGAATGACTTCATCGATGTAGTGGACGTAATCGTCCAGGTGAAATTCGCCTTGCTCCAGCGGCACGATGCGGGCGTTCTTCCAGTCCGTGATGTAGACCTTGTGGTCCTTCAGCATGGTGCGCACCGTGTCGCGCAGCAGGGTGGCGTAGTGTCCTGACAAGGGCGCCACGATCAGCACCGCGGGCTGGCCCTTCAGACGGTCGAGCGTCGCCGGATCGTCGGAGAAGCGCTTGAACCGGCGCAATTCGCAAAACGGTTTGTCCACCTCGACGCGCTCGTGGATAGCGACATCGATGCCGTCCACGTCGACCGTGGTGATGCCGAACGCCGGCTTTTCATAGTCTTTCCACAAGCGGTACATGAGGTCATAGCTCGCTGACACCCGTTGTGCCAAGGGGTTCTGCCCGAACGGGGAGAGCTGATTGCTGTAGAGCTTTGCGGCCGCATGCGCAAAATCCGCGAAGGGCTCCATCAGGTTGCGCTGGGCTTCATAGATCTGGTAAAGCATGAGTAGGATCCGTGCGTTGTGCAGTGCAATATAGCACCTGTAAACAACGACAGTGGCATCTGGAGCACATCACGCCTGTGAGTGGAACTTTGGCCCTGTAAATTCCTCCGACGTTCACCAATGAAAAGCGAACTTTCTAATTCGAGCGCGAGCTCGTTCGGCGCCCTGAGCGCGTTGCAAAAAAGCGAACGCATGCCGGTGCTCTTCCTGGGGCATGGCAGTCCCATGAACGCCATCGAGGACAACGAATATCGGCGCAAGTGGCAGGCCCTGGGCGCCGAGTTCGGGACGACGCGACCCCGGCCGCAATTGATCCTGTGCATCTCCGCGCATTGGCTCACCACGGGATGGCGCGTGACCGGCATGTCCAGGCCCCGCACGATCCATGACTTCGGCGGCTTTCCGAAGGAGCTGTTCGACCAGCAGTATCCGGCCCCGGGCGCGCCCGGCGTCGCCAAGGCGATCAGCGAAGCGGTTCAGGAACCCCCGATCGCACTGGACCAGGAATGGGGGCTCGACCACGGGGCCTGGTCGGTGTTGAAGCCGATGTTCCCGCAGGCCGAAATTCCGGTGCTCCAGCTCAGCATGGACTACGCTCGTCCGCCCGCGGAGCACGTCGCCGTCGGACGACAGTTGAAGGGGCTGCGCGACAGGGGCGTGCTGATCGTGGGCAGCGGCAATATCGTGCACAACCTGCGTGCTGCACGCTGGAACAGCGGGTCGAACGAGGCCTACGACTGGGCGGTGGAATTCGACACGAAGATCGCCGAGCGCATCGAACGCGGCGATGTCGAAGGCTTGGCCGACTTCCAGAAGCTCGGA
The DNA here is from genome assembly GCA_028292185.1 of Ramlibacter sp. Taxonomy (GTDB): domain Bacteria; phylum Pseudomonadota; class Gammaproteobacteria; order Burkholderiales; family Burkholderiaceae_C; genus Ramlibacter. The sequence goes on from JAQGMT010000306.1 coordinate 2,192, forward strand.
TCCCTGGCGCAGCTCGCGCATCCCACGTACGACCACTACCTCCCGCTGCTGCATGCCGCCGGCGCCACGGAGCCCGGCGAGCCGGTGCGTTTTTTCAACGAGAGCTATCAGCTGGCGTCGATCTCGATGCGGTCTGCAATGTGGGGTTGAGGCCGGCGCGGAAACCGCCTTGATGCATCACATGGCGAGCGGGTTGGCGGGGCCGCCGGCCGCCACCGAGGTGCTCGAACGAAACGGTACCGCCGTGGCCCGCTTCTCACCAGCGGCAAGGCGGCGTGCCGCAACCGCTTTAGAGAACCTTCGCGATCGACTCGCAGACGTAGTCGATGTTCTTGCTGTTCAAGGCGGCAACGCACATCCGGCCGGTGTCGGTGCCATAGACGCCGAATTCATTGCGCAGACGCACCATCTGGTCCTTGGACAGGCCTGAGTAACTGAACATCCCGATCTGCTGGGTGATGAAACTCATGTCCTGCTTGACGCCCGCGGCCTTGAGCTTGGCCACCAGCGCCACGCGCATCTCCTTGATGCGCACCCGCATATCGCCGAGTTCCTTCTCCCACACGGCACGCAACTTGGGCGTGTTCAGGACCATCGCCACCACTTGGCCGCCGTGCGTCGGCGGGTTGCTGTAGTTGGCGCGGATGACGATCTTCAGTTGCGAGAGCACGCGGCCGGCGTCCTCCTTGTTGTCGCACACCACCGACAGCCCGCCGACGCGCTCGCCATACAAGCTGAAGCTCTTCGAGAACGAGGTGGCGACGAAGAAGTTCTGCGCCGAGGCGACGAACTTCCCGATGACCGCGCCGTCTTCGGCGATGCCATGCCCGAAGCCCTGGTAAGCCATGTCCACGAACGGCACCAGCTTGCGCGCCTTCACCGCGGCTATCACCTGGTCCCACTGCGCGGGCTTGATGTCGTAGCCGGTGGGGTTGTGGCAGCAGGCGTGCAGCACGACGACGGTGCCTTCGGGGGCCACGTTCAGCGCCGTGAGCATGCCGTCGAAGTCGATGCCGCGCCTGGCGGCGTTGTAGTACGGGTAAGCCTCCACGGTGAAGCCCGCCTGGCTGAAGATGCCGCGGTGGTTTTCCCAGGTCGGGTCGCTGACGAGGACCTTCGCGCTGGGGTTTAGCTTGTAGAGGAAGTCGGCCCCGACCTTCAGCCCCCCGGTGCCGCCCAGGGCCTGGATGGTTGCCACGCGCCCGGCCTTGACAGGCTCGCTTTCGGCCCCAAATACCAGGTTCTTGACGGCCGTGTCATAAGCGGCGATGCCGTCGATCGGCAGGTAGCCGCGGGCCTTGGGGTCTTCCATCATCTGTTTTTCCGCCGCCTGCACGCACTCCAGCAGCGGCAGCTTGCCGTTGTCGTCGTAATAGACGCCCACGCCCAGGTTGACCTTGCGCGGGTTGGTGTCGGCGTTGAATTGCTCGTTGAAACCCAGGATGGGGTCGCGCGGGGCCATTTCGACGGCGGTGAACAGAGACATGGGGTTCCTTGAAAGTCAGAAGCACAGAAGGCCGGGCTTGCGGTACGCTGTCCGGTTGCCCAATTTTAAACGTCCTCAACCTGGAC
>JAQGMT010000312.1 GCA_028292185.1 Ramlibacter sp.
GATCCGGGCGCCAGCTCTCGTACCGCCCCGTGCACCGGATCCGAATGCTCGCTGACCACATTGGCGGGCAACTGCGCCGGAAAAATCTCGTCGCGGCTGTCGATCCAGCGTACCGCGAAAGGCAAGGGCGCGAGCACGTTGACCAGCGCCTTGCCCACATGCCCTCCTCCGAACAAGGCCAGCGGTGCCAGCTGGGGCGCGAGTCGCTTGGCCAATGCAGGGAGGTCCGCCGCCGCCACGGGCTCGAAGCGCAGTTGCACCGATCCTCCGCAGCACTGGCCCAGGCTCGGACCGAGCGCGAAGCTCCGCACGGATTCGCCTTCATGGGCCGCCAAACGACGGCGTGCCTGCGCGATGGCTTCGAATTCCAGTTGGCCGCCGCCCACGGTTCCGATCACGTCGCGCGCAAACACGGCCATCCACGCGCCTGCCGATCGCGGCGTCGAGCCTTGCGTCGAATCCACCGTTACCAGCACAGCCGGCTCGCGCGCAAGCTTCTGCGTGAAAAGAGTCATCGTTTGTGGCATTTGGCCAATGGCGTTGGCAACAAACGTATCTCGTCGGTAAAGGAGGTCGTCAAATCCGCATGGATGAGGTTGAATTGACTCAGCTGTAACACCGTTCGCCGCCCGAGGCGGCACCAGGAGAGACCATGCATCCACGCCAGCATACGTTCAACTTGCATCGCGCGTTGCCCGCCGCTGCCGCCGCACTCGCGGCCGCATTCGTAGCCGGATGTTCCTCGCCTCCGCAGCCGGCGGCACGGCTGGAGCCGCCCACGCCGGCCCAAGTGCAGTCGCACGGCGTGGAGACGCCGGTCGCCGCCGCGCAGTCGCACCACGTTTCCAACGCCGCCAACCCGCGCGCTTACCGCCGCGACGCCGCCACCCACCTGTATGGCTTGCACCGCGACCGCATCTACAAAGGCCGCATGCCACCGCTGTTGTACGCCGTCGGCGTGCTGCAAGTGGAGGTGGACGGGCGCGGCAACGTGCGCAACGTCAACTGGATGCGCGCGCCCAAGCAAGCACCGGAAGTGATGGCCGAGATCGAACGCATGGTTCGCGCGGCCGCGCCCTTCCCTGCACCGGCCCGAATGGGCAAGGTGGTCTACACCGACACCTGGTTGTGGCACAAGAGCGGCAAGTTCCAATTGGACACACTGACCGAAGGGCAAGATTGAACGGACGATAACAAGGCAGGCTGCGCCAGCCTTGTCCTTATCGTGGTGAGGGAAGCCCTCACGATCCCCGGTAAGTCGAATAACTCCACGGGCTCACCAATAAGGGCACGTGGTAGTGCTGGTCGGGCTGGGCGACGCCGAAGTCCAGGCTGAGGCGATCCAGGAAATTCGGCTCGGGCAGCACCACGCCGCGCTGCTTGAAATAGCCGGCGACGTCGAACACCAGCCGGTAGGTGCCTTTCTTCAGCTTCCCATCTTCGTAGAGCGGCCCGTCCGGGCTGCGGCCATCGGCGTTCAAGGTGAATCGCTTGACCAGCGTCGCCTGCCCATCCAGGGTGGTGAACAACTCCACAGCCATGCCGGCTGCGGGACAGCCGTGCATCGTGTCCAGTACATGCGTGCTCAGGCCCATGGCATCTCTCCGGTTTGACGCACAATGTAACAGTGCCATGACCTACGACGCCACTGCCCCCTACCCGCGCGACCTCGTCGGCTATGGCCGGCGTTCGCCACAAGCGCAGTGGCCGGGCAACGCACGCATCGCGGTGCAGTTCGTGCTCAATTATGAAGAGGGCGGCGAGAACTCCGTGTTGCATGGCGACGCCGGTTCGGAGCAGTTCCTGTCGGAGCTGTTCAATCCCCCCAGCTACCCGGCGCGCCATCAGAGCATGGAGAGCCTCTACGAATACGGCTCACGCGCCGGCGCGTGGCGCATCCTGCGCGAGTTCGAGAAGCGCGGCCTGCCGCTCACCGTGTTCGGCGTCGGCATGGCTTTGCAGCGGCACCCGGAGCTCACCGCCGCTTTCATGGAACTGGGCCACGAAATCGCGTGCCACGGCTGGCGCTGGATCCACTACCAGGGGATCGACGAGGCGACCGAGCACGCGCACATGCGGCAGATGGTGGAATTCATGGAGCAACTGACGGGCCAGAAGCACGGCGCGCCGGGCGCGATCCACGGCGTGGGCTGGTACACCGGCCGCGACAGCCCGAACACCCGGCGGCTGGTGGCGGACTGCGGCGGCTTCGAGTACGACAGCGACTATTACGGCGACGACCTGCCGTTCTGGATGAAAGTGGCCAGGACCGATGGCAGCATCGTGCCCCAACTGATCGTTCCCTATACGCTCGATACCAACGACATGCGTTTTTCGCTGCCGCAAGGCTTCGCGCAGGCCGATGATTTCTTCACGTACTTGCGCGACAGCTTCGACGCGCTGTATGCGGAGGGAGACACGGCGCCGAAGATGCTGAGCGTGGGCATGCATTGCCGGCTGCTCGGGCGGCCCGGGCGCATCGTCGCCTTGCAGCGGTTTCTAGATCACGTGCAACAGCACCAGCGCGTCTGGGTCTGCCGCCGCATCGACATCGCGCGGCACTGGAAGCAAGTGCATCCGTTCCAGGGCTGACCGTGACGCTGACGCTCGAACGCCTGAACACCGCCTCCGCCGATGAAGCGGCGCGCCTGCTCGAAGGCCTGTACGAGAACTCGCCCTGGATCGC
>JAQGMT010000379.1 GCA_028292185.1 Ramlibacter sp.
CCCAGCTGATTGACGGCGAAGGGATCGCTGTCGATGCCCCAGCTGCTGTGCAGGTTGTGGCGGATCGAGTCCAGGCTCACCGCGTAGTCGTGCCTGCTGCTGCCGATGTTTCGATTGATCCGGTTCACCAAAAAATCGAAGCCGAGGATTTCGGCTGCGGGCAGCGCGTAATCCGAGGCGGTGCGCGCGGGTTCGGCCGCGGTGTCCGGCGGGGGCGTCGAGGGGGCCGTCGTCTGTGCGGATGCCGAGGTGACGAAGACCCAGGCCAGGACGAAGAGCAGCAAAAGGGTGAGGCGAGCGGGCATGCCGGAATTCTGTTGAGCATGAGCCTCGCCGCATGTAGGACGCGAGCGCGACCTGCCAAGTGCCCGCCTTCCCCACCGCAATGTCCGGCGGGTCTGCTAGGCTTCGCGCTCATCCACCGCTCGCCCCATGACCCGCCCCCTCACCGTCCTCCAAGGAACGCGCGTCCTCAGCCTTGCGCTGAACCTGCCGGGTCCGGCCGCACTGATGCGATGCCAGCGGATGGGTGCGAGCTGCGTCAAGCTCGAGCCGCCATCGGGCGACCCGATGGCGCAATACAACCCGGTCGCGTACTCCGAGTTGCACGAAGGCGTGAAGGTCATCGAAGCGGATCTCAAGAGCGACGACGGACAGAAACTGCTGCACCGCGCACTCGCCAAGACCGACGTGCTGTTGACCTCGTTCCGGCCTTCGGCGCTCGAGAAACTCGGCATCGCGTGGAGCCGGCTGCACGCCGCGTACCCGACGCTTTCGCAAGTGGCCATCGTCGGGGCCCCCGGCCCGGGCGCGGAAGACCCCGGCCACGACCTCACGTACCTCGCTGACAACGGACTGGTCACGGGCCTGGAGTTGCCGCCGACGCTCTACGCTGACATGAGCGGCTCCTTGATGGCGAGCGAAGCCGTCCTGCAAGCGGCGCTGCTGCAGCAGGAGCGCTATGCCGGCACCGGCGAGGCGCAGGGCGGCGTGTACATCGAAGTGGCACTGTCGCACGCAGCGCAATATCTGGCGCTCCCGCGCGCATGGGGGCTGGCCCAGGCCAACGGCCCTGTGGGCGGTGCGCATGCCGGCTACGGGATCTATCCGTGCAAGGATGGGCGCGTTGCGGTGGCAGCGCTGGAGCCGCATTTCGCCGCCGCGTTGTGCGCGGCGGCAGGCGCTCCGGCGCCCGGCCTGCGCACGATGTTCATGCCCGTCACCCATGAGGCCGTCGCGGCGTTCTTCGGCCGGCAGACCCGCGAGCAACTCGATCGCCTCGGGCGCGAACGCGACATTCCCTTGCTCACACTTCCGTGACCGGACGCGGTGCCTGGGAAGTTGCGAGAAGTAAACCCGTCAACACTTCCACCTCGGCGCGATTTCCGCGCACAGGCCTGCTAAGGTGCCTCCTCGTCCCTAGGCCGCACTTGGCCAACGGACCATCCTGAACGGAGGAAATCATGACGGTCAAGACATCTCGCAGTTCCAGCGGTGAAGCGACCTCGGCTGCTGCAACGGCGCCGCTCGGACTGCTGGCGGACCTGCCGCGCCAGCAACTGGCGCTCATCACCCAGTCGGCTTCGGCATTGCTGCGCGCGTCCGAAGGCGTGCGCAAGGTGCAGCAGGAAACCGCGCACCGCGCTGTCGCGCAACATCAGCAGCTGGCTGAAAAGCTGCGCGCGCCGTGCGACCTCAACGAACTGATGGCCATGCAAGGCGAGCTGCTGCGCTTCAACCTGCAGGAAGCGGCCCGGTACTGGCAGCAGATCTTCACCGCCGGCTTTCGGGCGCAAGCGGAACTGGTGAGCACTGCCGGCCAGACGCTCGATGCGGCCGGTGGCGAACCGACGCTGGATTCGCTGCAAAAGGCGTTCGAAGCATCCCTGAATGGCGCGGCGAGCGCGACGGCCGGCGCGCACTGAACCCGCCCTGTAGGACAAAGCCGGAAGTTTGTCCGATATCGTCTGGAATCCCCCTCGGCCGCGCAATTGCGGCGCAAACTTCGGGGCTGCTGAGGTTGCGGGGATTTCCAAATGAACGATTCGATTGTCAAGGTAGGTATCGTGGACGACCACGCCATCGTGCGGGCCGGACTCAAGCAGTTCCTGTCCGAAATGGTGGACCTGCGCGTGGTGGGTGAGGCGGCCAGCGGGCGCGAAGCGATCGACCTGGTTCGCACCACCGAGCTCGACGTGATCATCATGGACCTGTCGATGCCGGGTCAAAGCGGCATCGATGCACTGGCGATGATCCGCGCGAAAGCGCCCGACGTCGGCATCCTGATTCTCTCGGGCTATCCCGAGGAGCAGTACGCCGTCAACCTGATCCGCCAGGGCGCGAGCGGCTACCTGAACAAGGAATGCGAGCCGATGGAGATCGTCAACGCGATCCGCACCATCGCGCTCGGCCGCCGCTATATCTCGCCTTCGGTCGCCGAGCTCATTGCCCAGCAGCTCAATCGCAAGGAAGGCAACGCGGCGCACGACCTGCTGTCCGAACGCGAGTTCCAGGTGTTCCTGAAACTGGCCAAGGGCGAGACCGCCGGCGACATCGCCAGTGCGCTGTCGCTCAGCGTCAAGACGGTCAGCACGTATCGCACGCGGCTGATGGAAAAGATGGGCCTCGCGTCCAACAGCGACCTCACCTACTACGCGCTGAAGAACAAGCTGATCGATTGATCGGCGGGCCGCAGTTTTTGCGCTGAGCTGCGGGCCGCGCGCACACGGGCTTGCTGCCCCGTCCTACATCGCCCGGGCTGCGATCAGCTACTGTGCAAGCATGGCAGCAGCACCCTCCAGCACCCGAACCTTGTGGAAAGGCGCGATCAGCTTCGGCTTGGTCCACATTCCCGTCACCCTGCACTCGGCCACCGCCGAAAACAGGATGAAGTTCAACCTGCTTGACAAGAAGACGATGAACCCGGTGGGCAACCGGCAGGTGAACAAGAGCACGGGCGAGGCGATGGCCAAGGAGGAAGTGGTCAAGGGCTTCGAATACGAGAAGGACCAGTACGTCACGATCTCGCCCGAGGAGATCAAGGCGGCGCTGCCGAAGTCAACGCAGACGATCGAGATCGAGGCCTTCATCGACGCCGGCCAGATCCCCACGGCCTACTACAACAAGCCCTACTACGTCGCTCCCGCCAGCAAGGGCGGCAAGCCCTATCTGCTGCTGCTGGAAACCATGCGCCGCACCGGCAAGGTCGGTATCGCCAGGGTCGTCATTTCCACTCGCCAGCATCTTGCGGCCTTGGTCGCGGGTGAGAACGGCCTGGTGCTCGAACTGCTGCGATGGGCCGATGAAGTGCGCGACACCGCCGGCCTGCCGCTGCCCGATGCCAGCGACACGAAGATCAGCGACAAGGAATTGAAGATGGCAGAGCAGCTGGTGAGCGAACTGCAGGACGACTGGAAGCCCGAAGCTTTCCACGACGAGTTCCGCGAAAAGCTGGAGCAGGTGGTGCAGGAGAAAGTCAAGGCCGGCCAGGGCGAGCACATCGTCAAGCC
>JAQGMT010000350.1 GCA_028292185.1 Ramlibacter sp.
CCGATGCCGCGGCTGGCGCCCGTGACGAGTAGTACTTGATCCAAAATGCGTCTCCTGCAAAAAAACCGTGACTGGGCTACAAAGCGTCCTGCTTTCGCCATTACAGCAAATCCTTCAATCCTCAGGAGATCATGACATGGGCACTTCCGTTGACCTCAAAGCCGCCGACGGCTTCGTATTTCCCGCTTACGTGGCGCAGCCCGCCGGCCGCGCGAAGGGCGCCATCGTGGTGATCCAGGAAATATTCGGCGTGAACTCGCACATCCGCTCCGTGGCCGACGGCTACGCCAAGGACGGATACCTCGCCATTGCGCCGGCCACCTTCCACCGGGTCAAGCCCGGCGTCGAACTCGGTTATTCGCCCGACGACATGGGCGCCGGCATGGCGCTGAAGGCGGCGGTCGAAGCGCTGCCCGCGCCCGGCGTACTGCAGGACATCCAGGCGGCGATCGATCACGCGGCGCAAGCCGGCAAGGTCGGCATCGTCGGCTACTGCTGGGGCGGCCTGCTGACCTGGCGCGCCGCCTGTGAGCTCAAGGGCTTGTCCGCGGCGGTCGCGTATTACGGCGGCGGTGTCACCACGCCGGGCGAAATCGCGCGCAAGCCCAAGGTGCCGGTGATGGCGCATTTCGGCGACAAGGACAAGCACATTTCGATCGACAGCGTGGAGGCTTTCAAGAAGGCCCATCCGGAAGTCGAGGTGCACATCTATTCGGCCGACCACGGCTTCAATTGCGACCAGCGCGGCGCGTACGACGCACCCGCCGCGAAGCAGGCGCGCGAGCGCTCCCTCGCGTTCTTCGCCAAGCATTTGGCCTGACGTGATGCGGCTACTCGCGCTGGCGGCCGCGTTGAGCTTCGCCGGCGCGGTGCTCGCCGCCGACTACAGCGGCCCGCTGTTCGACACCCACCTGCACTACAACGACGAAGCGCAGGGGCCGTACCCGCTGCCTGACGTGCTGGCCCGCATGCAGCGCAACGGGGTGAAGGCGATCGTCGCCAACTCGCGCACCAACGACGGCACCAAGGCGCTCGCCGCTTCACCGCAAACCAGCCAGGCAGGCGTTACGGTGGTGCCCTTCGTGCGCCTGTACCGCACGCGCGCCGACTACGACAACTGGTTTCGCGACGAATCGGTCTACACGATGGTGCAGACCGAGCTTGCGAGCGGAACGGCGGCCGGCCCGTATCGCGGGCTCGGCGAATTCCACCTGTACGACAGCGCCAATGCGAACGGGCCGGTCGCAAGAAAGCTGATGGCGCTGGCCGAGGAGAAGAACCTCGCGGTGCTCGCGCATGTGGACGATGCCGCCATCGACCTGCTGATGGCCAACACGCCATCCAAGGGCCAGAAGGTGCGCTTGATCTGGGCACACACGGGGATCGGCGGCGCGCCGATAGGGCGCGTGGAACAGCTGCTCGCGAAATACCCGCTGTTGATGGGCGAGTTGTCGTATCGCCCCGGCCTGACCTGCGAGGGTGGCAAGCTCTGTCCCGAGTGGCGCGCCTTGCTGCTGAAATATCCGACGCGTTTCATGATCGGCTCGGACACGTGGGTGAACCAGCGCTGGGCGCAGTACGACGACTTGATGAAGGGCTATCGAACCTGGCTGGGCGACCTGCCCGTCGATGCGGCGCGCCGCATCGGCTGGGACAACGCGGCCAGCCTGTTCGGCGTCAAATGATCCAGTTGCATCACACCCCCAGCAGCGCCGCCATGGTGCCGCACATTCTCTTGGAGGAACTGGGCGTGCCCTACGAGCGCTTGCCGGTGGACCGCGCGGCCGGCGAGCACAAGCAACCCGAGTACCTCAAGCTCAATCCGAACGGCCAAATCCCGGTGCTTCGCGACGGCGAACTGGTGCTATATGAAACCGCGGCCATCGTGCTGCATCTTTGCGATACGCACACGCAAGCGAATTTGGCGCCGGCGGTCGGCACCGCGGCGCGAGCGCATTTCTACAAGTGGTTGGTGTGGCTGACGAATACCTTGCAAGCCACATTGATGATCTATTTCTATCCGGACCGCTGGGTGGACGAAGGCAACGTGGGCGGCGCCACCGAAGTGAAGGCCCATGCCGAGCGCAAGGTCGCCGGCCTGCTCGATCAGCTCGACGACGAACTCGCCCGCCATGGCGGCCCGTGGTTTGGCGGCAGCAGTTACGGCGCGCTCGATGCTTACGTGTTCACGCTGTGCCGCTGGACCCGCAATTTCGCCAATCAGGCGCCGGCGCGCAGCCGGCCGCACCTGGGGCCTTACCTTCAGCGGATGCTGGCACGGCCTGCGATCGAGCGCGTGCTGGCCAACGAGAATCTGTCGCCGCCGTACGTCTAGGACTTGTCGCCGCCGTGTTTCGGCGGCTGACCGGTTTCTTCGCGGTACGCTTCCTCGATCTGCTCCACCAACGACTCGGGACGGGTGGCTTCCTCCAGTGCGCGCACCTGCGGATCGTCGCCAAGGTGGGCGCCGACTTTTTTCGCGATGCGCTCCAGTATCTGCAGCGCCTTCGTGTTCTCCTGCTCGGCCAGCAGGTTGATCTGCAAGTCCAGCTGGTTGCGCCGCTCCGCGATCCGCATGTCGTAGTTCTGGCTGATCAGAATGAAGGTGGAAAGAAAAATCGCTTCCAGCGAAACCACGAGGGTGAGGAAGGTGAACGGGTACGGATCGAAGGCCTTGAACCAGGGCAGGGTGTTGTAGCCGATCCAGACAGCGAACAGGACGACGTGGATCCACACGAACGTCATCTGCCCGCAAAAACGCGCGATCGCCGCTGCAACCCGATCAGCGCCCGTGCGCTTTGCCATCGCAGCTTGTTCGAGCTGGCGCATCGCCGTGACGTTCTGCCGGGTGACGTCTTCTCCACTGGCCGATTTGCGATAGCCGCTTTCCAGTCCGGGGTCCGCGCGGCGCGGCTGGCGGGGGTGATTCATGCCCGTTCCTTCTCAAGCGCCAGTTGGAGGCGCAACGCATTATCGGCGGCGGCACCGCCCGCCGTGTTGTCGAAGATGCACCAGACGGGGCAGCGATCGCGCAAGGCCAGCGTCATTCGAGATGCCAGCGCATCGATCAGCTGCGGCTCGTAGGCCGAGTAATACATGCGCGGCGAGCCGTGCAGGCGCAGATACGCGAAACCGCGCCAGCCGCCCGGACTCGCTGCGTCCGGGTGGCGCACCGGGTCCGCCAGCACTCGCGCCACGCGGTGCGCGGACAGCAGCGCATCGGCCTCGGGCCCGAACCAGGATGCGTGGCGCGGCTCCGCACTCACGGCTCCTTGCCAGCGCTGGCGCAGCGCCTCGAAGAAAGTCGCTGCAACCGCCGCCTCGAAGGCCAAGCTGGGTGGCAATTGCACCAGCAGGCATCCCAGGCGCGGGCCCAAACCGCTGGCCTGCGCCATGAATTCGTCCAGCAGGGCCTCGCCGCCAATCAGCTTGCCCTTGTGCGTGATGGTCCTGGGCAGCTTCACCGAGAAGAGGAAACCGTCCGGCACACTCTCGGCCCAGCGGCGATAGGTCGCCGCGCTGTGCGGCCGATGAAAAGAGGAATTGATTTCAGCTGCATTGAAGCGGGTGGCGTACCGCTGCAGGTGCGTGCCCTGTCCGGCGAACTGGGATTGCACTGACAGCGGCAGGCTCCAGCCGGCGCAACCGATGTAGCTCGCAGCCGCCGCCATGCGCCAGCGTGTCCGGCTTCAGCGGGCGGTGCGCGCCAGGTAGCGCTTGCGCCAAAAGACCAGGAGCACGACCGCGCCCACCGCCAGCATCAGCGCGAGGATGAACCACATCGCGTAGTCCGAGTGGATCAGCGGCAGGAATTCGAAGTTCATGCCGAAAAACCCGGTGATGAAGTTCAGCGGCAGGAACACCGCCGTCAGGGCGGTGAGTGCGCGCATGATCTCGTTGGTTCGATGGCCCAGCGCGGAAAAATGGATCTGCACCGCCGTTTCCGCGCCTTGCTCCATCCGGCGCACGTGCCGCACCACCCGCTCGATGTGCTCCACCACGTCGCGCGCCCGCGCCTGCAGCGAGTCGCGCTCGGCCTGCGGCATCCAGAGGGCCGGCTGCTCGCGCTGCGTGTCCAGCCATTCCTGCATGGCGTCCTTCTGGCCTTCGGACAGATCTTCCAGCGTATGCAGCGCCGCCCGCGCCACCATCAGGGCGCGCCAGTCCCCGCCGCGCGAGCGCGGCGCGAGCAACTGCTGCTGCCATTCGTCCAGTTCGCTGCTGAGTTGCTTGCGCAGCTCCAGGTAGCTGTCCACCATGAGGTTGAGCATGCGCAGCATCAAATCGGCAGTACCCGTGGGCAGGCGATTGCGGGCAGCGGCGCTCAGGCCTTCGTTTTGCAGCGCGTCGGCCAGGAAGCGCTCGATGAAGGTCTTGGCGGTGAAGCAACCGGCCGGATGCACGGACACCAGCAGTTTGTCGAACACGACAAACCCCACCGCCCGGGTGCGGATGCGTGCGAACGCGGCCAGTTCTCCGCCCGCCAGCGCTTCGTTCGTTTCCTGGGCTTCGGCCCTGGCTTCGGCTTCACTCGCCAGGCGCCGGAAAATCACCAGGTCATAGATCGACGTGTAGTCGTAGCGCGACGGGTGGCTGCGATTGGCCAGGTCTTTCAGGTGCAGGTCCAGCAGCCGCGACCCGCCCAGGGCTTGCGCGGCCCGCTGCAGCGTGGCGGCGTCGGTGTCCAGCGATTCCCGTTCGAGATAGATCCAGATGAAGCCGCCGGCGGGCGCGCTGTCGGGCAGCTGGTCCAGGAACCTGAGGGTGCCGGCCGCGAATTCGACGATGTGCATGAACGCTCGTTCAGCGCCGCAGCAGCTTGGCCGCGTCGATGGCGAAGTAGGTCAGCACGCCATTGGCGCCGGCGCGCTTGAAAGCCAGCAGGCTCTCCATCATCACCGCGTCGTGATCCAGCCAGCCGTTCTGCGCCGCCGCCTTGAGCATCGAATACTCGCCGCTGACCTGGTAGACGAAGGTGGGCATGCGAAATTCGTCCTTCACCCGCCGCACGATGTCCAGGTAAGGCATGCCGGGCTTGACCATCACCATGTCGGCGCCTTCGGCGATGTCCATCGCCACTTCGCGCAGCGCCTCGTCGCTGTTGCCGGAGTCCATCTGGTAAACCTTCTTGTTGCTCTTGCCCAGGTTGGACGCCGAGCCCACGGCGTCGCGGAACGGCCCATAGAAGGCGCTGGCGTACTTGGCGCTGTACGCCATGATGCGAGTGTGGATGAAGCCCTCGCCTTCCAGGGCCTTGCGAATCGCGCCGATGCGCCCATCCATCATGTCGCTGGGCGCCACGATGTCGACCCCGGCCTCGGCTTGCACCAGCGCCTGGCGCACCAGCAGTTCCACCGTCTCGTCGTTGATGATGTATCCCGTGTCGTCGAGCAGGCCGTCCTGCCCGTGGCTGGTGAACGGGTCCAGCGCCACGTCGGTCATGATCCCGAGCTCGGGGAAGCGCGACTTCAGCTCGCGCACCGCCCGTGGCACCAGGCCGTCGGGGTTCCAGGCTTCACGGCCGTCCGGCGTTTTCAGCTTGGGGTCGATCACCGGGAAAAACGCCATTGCCGGGATGCCCAAGGACACGCATTCCTCGGCCACAGCTGCCAAGAGGTCCACGCTCAGGCGCTCGACGCCGGGCATCGAGGCCACAGCTTCGCGCCGGTCGCGGCCATCCAGCAGAAACACCGGGTAGATCAGGTCGTGCGGGCTGAGGCTGTGTTCGCGCACCAGATTGCGCGTGAAATCGTCGCGTCGCAACCGGCGCGGGCGGCCATGGGGGTAAGGGGCATGCAGGCTCATGGCCGAAATTGTCCACCATCTACCGCAACTGAATCGGCCAAAAGCCCACAACGGCCTTGAAACCCGAGCCGCGGTTTGTTAGATTACGGATGGGCGGCTTGCCGCTCCCCGCTTTTCCTCCCTGAGCGGGTGCCTTAATGTGTGACAGCAAAAAGGCTTCCCACCCCGGCTTGTAGCCGGGGTTTTTTTTGGCCGCTTCGCCGGGTGATGCAAAGCTGTCGCCCTGCGG
>JAQGMT010000353.1 GCA_028292185.1 Ramlibacter sp.
TGCTCGCCGCCGAGATGGGCGCGTCCGCGCACGCCATCGGCCTGGTGCCGACGTTGACGCAACTCGGCTACGCGCTGGGCATCGTGTTCCTGGCGCCCCTGGGTGACCGGTACGACCGCCGCAGCATCATCCTGGGCAAGACAGCAGCGCTGCTCGCCGCTTTGCTGCTGGCCGCGCAGGCGCCGCGCCTGGGCGTGCTGCTGTTCGCCAGCTTCGCCATCGGCATGGCGGCCACGGTGGCGCAGGACATCGTGCCCGCGGCGGCCACGCTGGCGGCCCCCGCGCATCGCGGCCGGGCCGTGGGCAAGGTGATGACGGGCTTGCTGCTGGGCATCCTGTTGTCGCGCGTGGCCAGCGGGTTGGTGGCGCAGGTCTTCGGCTGGCGCATGGTCTTTCTTGCCGCGGGCGCCGGCATCGCGCTGCTCGGCGTCGCGCTCTGGCACGGCCTTCCGCGCTTCGAGCCGACGACGCACCTGCGCTATCGAGCGCTGCTGGCGTCCCTGTTCACGCTGGTGCGCCGTCATGGCGCGTTGCGTCGCGCGGCGCTGGCCCAGGGCCTGCTGTCGGTGGGCTTTAGCGCGTTCTGGTCGACGCTTGCCGTGATGCTGCACGGCGAGCCCTTCCGGCTGGGCAGCGCCGTTGCCGGCGCGTTCGGACTGGCCGGCGCGGCGGGCGCGCTGATCGCGCCGCTGGCCGGACGCTTGGCCGACCGCAAGGGGCCGCTGCTCGTTGCGCGGCTGGGTACGGCGCTGGCCATCGCTTCTTTCGCCGGGATGGCGCTGGCGCCGTGGCTGAACGCCCATGCCCAGTTATGGTTGCTGGCCGCGTGCACCATCGGCTTCGATCTCGGGATGCAGGCCGCGCTCATCGCGCACCAGACCATCGTGTACGGCATCGAGCCGGGCGCGCGCAGCCGTCTGAACGCGGTGCTGATGGCAGCCATGTTCATCGGCATGGCGGCCGGATCCGCTGCCGGCAGCCTCACGCTGGCGCAGTTCGGTTGGCCGGCGGTGGTCACTCTCGCCGCTGCAACGGCAATAGCTGCATGGGTGATAGAGGTGTGGCCGCCAATGCGGCTCCCGGCGCTACCAACATGCAACCCTGGAGATCACACATGACTGAGTGGACATGGGCGGCGCCCACCGTACTGGCCTCGTTCCTCGCCTCCTCGGTCGAGTTCATCGAGGCGTTGACCATCGTGCTGGCAGTGGGTCTCACGCGCGGCTGGCGTTGGGCACTGGTCGGGAGCGCGGCGGGCGTGGCGCTGCTGGCCGCACTGGTGCTCGGCTTGGGTTCGTCGCTGCGCGCCGTGCCCTTGGCTGTGCTTCAGCAGGTGGTCGGAGTGCTGCTGCTGATGTTCGGGTTGCGCTGGCTGAACAAGGCGGTATTGAGGGGCGCTGGCGTGCTCCCGCTGCACGATGAGGCGAAGGCGTTCGCCAGCCAGACGCAGGCCCTGCGCGCCGAGGGCGCAACGCCGCATCGCGCGATCGACTTCGTTGCCTTCGTGACCACCTTCAAGACCGTGGTGCTCGAAGGCATCGAAGTGGTCTTCGTCGTGGTCGCGCTGGGCGCCAAGCCGGGCCTGCTTGGCCCCGCCGCCGGCGGCGCGGCGCTTGCGATGCTCTTGGTCATCGCGCTCGGCGTGCTGCTGCACCGCCCGCTTGCGAGCGTGCCCGAGAACACGCTGAAATTCGCGGTCGGCGCGATGTTGACCGCGTTCGGCACGTATTGGGCCGGGGAGGGCATTGGCTTGGCGTGGCCGGGGAGTGACCTTGCCATCCTGCTGCTGATCGTCTTCTTTGTTGCGCTGGGGCTGGTGCTCACCAAGCTGTGCGCGCGAGGGCCCGTGGCGGCACCGGCCGCGGTTCGCGCCGCTGCAATGCCTGTTGCGGTTCATCCGCCGGGCCGTCTGGCCTCGATCGCGGCGGAACTGTTTGGCTTGTTCGTGGACGATCTCTGGCTGGCCGCCGGCATCCTCGTGTGGGTCGCGGCTGCGGCCCTGTTGCAGGCCTCGCACCCCATTGAGATGACGGCCGGCTGCGTGCTGTTCACCGCCGCACTGGCCATGATGCTGGTTGCCAGCGTCTTTCGGCGCGCGCGGGCGTGAACCCATGGTGACGGCTGATCCGGTTGGGGGTCATCGTCATTGGGGTCCTCTTGGTGCCCCAGCGGCCCGCCGGTCGCCAAACTGCCTGAGCTGCGCGACCACCTGCTGTGTCGGCTTTGCATACAGGCTGGGGGCCTGGCCTCACGTCCGGGCCTTGGCCTCAGGGCGCTCGACTCCGGGGTTCCAGGCGCGGCGGAATGCCCAGCGGGAGCTCAGTACGTAGGTGAAGAACGCGACGCCCAGCAGTACCGCGGCGAGCAGCAGGTCATAGGGAATGTGTGTCCAGCGCAGCAAGGCGGCGTATCCCGCTTCGTTCACGGCAAAGCCGCCCAGCGAGAGAAGGAAGTAGCGCCACAGTGCCGGCCACGCGGGCGCCGCGTGCGCGCGGAACGTGAACCGCCTCTGGCCCAGAAAAGATACGACGAACGCGGTCAACCAGCCCGCTACGTTCGCGGCGAGCGGGGCGACGGCGGCGCAGGCAACCAACAGCAAGACGACACTGAAGTGGACGGCGGCTGCGGTGCAGCCGACGGCAACGAAGCTTGGGACGCTGTGCGGCGGAGTCATTGGGTCGGTACACTAGCTGTGCAACCTTGCAGTCACCTATCAGCAGGCCTGCCGGCAGCCGGGCGCCACATGCACATACTCCTCATCGAAGACGACGAAGCCATCGCGCGGGAGCTGACATGGCGGTGGCAAACCA
>JAQGMT010000358.1 GCA_028292185.1 Ramlibacter sp.
CACTGGAAGCAAGTGCATCCGTTCCAGGGCTGACCGTGACGCTGACGCTCGAACGCCTGAACACCGCCTCCGCCGATGAAGCGGCGCGCCTGCTCGAAGGCCTGTACGAGAACTCGCCCTGGATCGCCGCGGCGGCGCTCTCGATGCGCCCGTTCGAGTCGATCACCGAATTCAAGCATGTGATGGCGCGCATCGTCGCCGACGCGGGGGCCAGGGCGCAGCTGGAGCTGATCCGAGCGCACCCGGAACTGGCGGGCAAGGCGATGGTGAGCAAGACGCTCACGGCCGAATCCACCCACGAGCAAAGCGCGGCAGGCTTGGCCAATTGCACGCCCGAAGAATTCGCGAAGATCCAGCAACTCAACGCCGCCTACAAGGCCAGGTTCGCTTTCCCGTTCGTGCTGGCGGTGCGCGGCCCGCGTGGCAGCGGCTTGCAGCGAAGCGAAATCATCGAAGCCTTCGAGCGCCGGCTGGACAACCCGCCGGAAGTCGAGCTGGCCGAATGCCTGCGCAACATCCACCGCATCGTGGAGCTGCGCCTGAACGACAAGTTCGGCATCGAACCCGTGCTGGGCAACCTGGTCTGGGACTGGCAGGAGAGCCTGGCCGAATTCAGCGACCCCGGCTTCAAGGAGCAAGGGCAACTCACCGTCACCTATCTCACCGACGCGCATCGCGCCGTGGCGGCGCGGATTGCGCAGGACATGCGCGGGTGCGGCTTCGATGAAGTGGGGATCGATGCGGTGGGGAATGTGGTGGGTGTCTATCGGGCGGGCGCGGGCCCCCACCCCGGCCCTCCCCCAGAGGGGGAGGGAGAAAGACGAACTCCCCCGGACGCGGAGCGAGTGAAAGCCCGCACATTGCTCACGGGGAGCCATTACGACACGGTGCGCAACGGAGGCAAATACGACGGGCGGCTTGGCATCTTCACGCCCATGGCATGCGTGAGGGAACTCGCGCGCCAGGGGCGGCGGCTGCCTTTCGACGTGGAGGTGATCGGTTTCGCCGAGGAAGAAGGGCAGCGCTACAAGGCCACTTTCCTGGGCTCGGGCGCGCTGGTGGGCCGGTTCGATGCGAACTGGCTCGATCAGGAAGACGCGGACGGCATCACGATGCGCGAAGCCATGCGGCACGCGGGCTTGCCCGGCACCATGGAGGCGATCGGCGCAGTGCGCCGCGATCCCTCGCAGTATCTCGGCTTCGTCGAAGTGCACATCGAGCAGGGCCCGGTGCTCAGCGAACTCGATCTTCCGTTGGGCATCGTCACCTCGATCAATGGCGCGGTGCGGTACCAATGCGAGGCGATCGGCATGGCCAGCCACGCCGGCACCACGCCCATGGACCGGCGCCGGGATGCGGCCGTGGCCGTCGCCGAGCTGGCCCTGTACGTGGAGAAGCGCGCCGCGCGCGACGGCGATTCGGTCGGGACGATCGGGCTGCTGAATGTGCCGGGCGGCTCGATCAACGTGGTGCCCGGCCGCTGCCGGTTCAGCCTTGACCTGCGCGCGCCCACCGACGCGCAACGCGATGCGTTGGCGAGCGATGTGCTGGCGCAGCTCAAGGCGATCTGCGAGCGTCGCCGCGTGCGCTGCTCGGTCGAAGAAACGATGCGGGCGGCCGCCGCCCCGAGCGCGGCGCAGTGGCAGCGTCGCTGGGAATCCGCCGTGGGCTCGCTGGGCGTTCCGCTGCATCGGATGCCCAGCGGCGCCGGCCACGACGCGATGAAACTGCACGAGCTCATGCCGCAGGCGATGCTGTTCGTGCGCGGGCAGAACGCGGGCATCAGCCACAACCCGCTGGAAAGCACCACCAGCGACGACATCCAGCTGGCGGTCGAAGCTTTCGGCGTGCTGCTGGATCAACTCGCTGACGAAATGGCCAGCGAATGATGACGCCGTACGACAAGCTCGATGGCTGGATCGACGCGAACTTTGACGAGGAAGTGAAGTTCCTGCAGGAGCTGGTGCGCGTTCCCACCGACACGCCGCCGGGCGACAACGCACCGCATGCCGAACGCACGGCGGAATTGCTGCAGGCATTTGGTTTCGAGGCGCAGCGGCATCCCGTGCCGCTGGCCGAGGTGCAAGCGCATGGCCTGCAGTCGATCACCAACCTGGTGGTGCGCCGGCAGTACGGCGAGGGCCGCACCATCGCCTTGAACGCGCACGGCGACGTGGTGCCGCCCGGCGAAGGCTGGACGCACGATCCGTACGGCGCGCAGATCGCGGACGGCAAGCTCTACGGCCGCGGCGCGGCGGTGAGCAAAAGCGACTTCGCGACTTTCACTTTCGCGGTGCGAGCGCTCGAGTCCCTGCACGCGCAGCTCAAGGGCAGCGTGGAGCTGCACTTCACCTACGACGAGGAATTCGGCGGCGAGCTGGGGCCGGGCTGGTTGCTGCGCAATCAATTGACGCGGCCCGACCTGGTGATTGCCGCCGGGTTCAGCTGGGAAGTCGTGACCGCACACAACGGCTGCCTGCAGCTGGAAGTGACGGTGCACGGCAAGATGGCGCACGCGGCGATCCCCGACACCGGCATCGATGCGCTGCAAGGCGCCGTGCAGATCCTCGCGGCGCTGTACGCGCAGAACCGGCTCTACAAAGGAATTCGTTCGCGCGTTCCCGGCATCAAGCATCCATACCTGAACGTGGGGCGGATCGAAGGCGGCACGAACACCAACGTGGTGCCCGGCAAGGTGATGTTCAAACTTGACCGCCGCATGATCCCCGAAGAGAACCCGGTCGAGGTCGAGGCCACGATCCGCAAGCTCATCGCCGACGCGGCGGCCGCGCAGAGCGGCATCACGGTCGAGATCCGGCGCATGCTGCTGGCCAACT
>JAQGMT010000366.1 GCA_028292185.1 Ramlibacter sp.
GGTTGGCAGTGGCCCGACAGCGCGCCGTTGGCGGGCTCGCTGCGGGCGCAGCTTCCGCGGATCGGCGTGTGGTCGCTGCTGGCGCCGCCAGGCTGGCGCCTGCGCGGCTCGCTGGCGAGCCAAGTGACATTCGGCGGCACCAAGGGCGATCCGCAACTGACCGGCACGCTCGCCGCCGACGACGTTGCCTTGCGCTCAGTGGTCGATGGAATCGAGCTGCAAGGCGGCCGCCTGCGCACGCACTTGAGCGGCCGCCGGGTGGTGATCGACGAATTCCTGCTGCGCGGCCCCGGCCCCTCCGGTGGCACGGTGGTGGCCACCGGCGAAGGCAGCCTGACCTCCGCGGGTCCGCAGGCGCACCTGAGCGCGGAGATCAACCGGCTGCGCGCCAGCATTCGATCCGATCGGCAACTCACTGCCTCGGGTACGCTCGCCGCCCGGCTGGATGCATCGGGTACCACCGTCAATGGCAACGTGAAAGTGGACCAGGCCTTCGTTGTGCTGCCCGACCAGAGCACGCCGAAGCTCGGCGACGACGTGGTGGTGCGCGGCGCGGCGGGGCCGGTCACCCGGACCCAAGCGCGGGCCGCGGAGCAGGCGCGAAAGCCCGCTTCGCAGAAATTGAATCTCTCCGTCAATGTCGATCTGGGCAATGACTTTCACGTGAAAGGCATGGGCATCGATACCCACCTGCGCGGCACGGTGGCATTGTCTGGGCAGTCCGTCACGCAGCCGCGCCTGGTCGGTGTCATCCGTGCCGCCAACGGTGAGTACCAAGCCTACGGTCAGCGGCTGGACATCGAGCGCGGTGTGATCCGCTTCACCGGGGCAGTGGACAATCCCTCGCTCGACATCCTGGCGATCAGGCCCAACCTGTTCCAGCAACGTGTCGGCGTGCAGGTGACCGGCAGCGCCTTGACGCCTTTCGTGCGCCTGTACGCGGACCCCGACATGCCCGATGCGGAAAAACTTTCCTGGCTGGTGACGGGCCGGGCTTCGGCAGGCAACGGGGCGGAAGCTGCGCTGGTGCAGCAGGCTGCGCTCGCCGTGCTGGCCGGACGGGCCGGCGGCGGCAAGCGCAGCATGGCCGCATCGTTGGGGCTGGACGAGTTGTCGTTCCGCCGTGAGGGCCCCGAAGGCCCCGCGGTGACCTTGGGCAAGCGCATCGGCCGCAACTTCTACGCGGCCTACGAACGCAGCTTGTCGGGCGCGCTCGGCACGCTGTACATCTTCTACGACTTGACCCAGCGCATCACGATGCGCGCCGCCACCGGCGAGCGCACCGCCGTCGACCTGATCTTCACTTTCCCGTTCGACTGAGCGCGCGCGTAAAGGCTTAGGCGAACAGCGGCTTGATCCGCTCACGCGTGAACGGCACGGCCCGCACGCGCACGCCCGTCGCATCGAATACCGCATTGGACAGCGCGGCCGCCACCGGCGCGGACGCTGCTTCGCCCGCGCCCAAGGGCGGCTGGTCCAGCCTTTGCACCAGATCGATCTCCAGCCGCGGCACGTCCGGGAAGCGCAGCAGCGGGTAGCTGGCCCAATCCACACTGGTCACGCGCGACTTGTCGAACTGTGTCTCCTCGTACAGCGTGCGCGACAGCGTCTGCAGAATGTTGCCTTCCACCTGGGCCCGAACCGCATCGGGGTTGATCATCAGCCCGCAGTCGTGGGCGCAGGCGATGCGCTTGACGCGAATCTCGCCGCTGCCCCGATCCACTTCCACATCCATCGCCATGGCGACGTAGGTCTCGTTTTGCTTGTAGTGGACATAAGCCATTCCGCGGCCCTTGGCGATGCGCTGCTGCGAACGCGTTGCCGGAGACGGGCGCTCGGTCCAGCGCATCAACTTCGACACGCGTTCGATGACTTCGCGGCCTCGCGGGTCGGACATGTCGCGCAGGCGGAATTGCATCGGGTCGATCTTTGCCTGTGACGCCAGTTCGTCCACAAAACTTTCGACGGCAAAGCAGTTCGCCACCTTGCCGGGCGCGCGGATGTTGGACGGGCGAAGCGGCGCGGCACCGAGCCAGCGCACGTGGACCTTCATCGCGTTGGCCGGATAAGGCGGATCGCCGTTTTGCGTCGCGAGGCCGGTGTTCTGGCCCTGCGGCTGCTTCAGGCCCGCGGCCAGCGGCGAGAGCAGCGGAATCCATTCGAGGTTGGCGGTGGCGCGCGGCAGCCACATCTGCGTTTCCCATGCATCGATGCGGCCTTCGGGCGTGAGCGTCGCGCGCAGTTCGAGCAGCTGCGGCGGGCCCTTCGGGTCCCAGCCCAGTTCCTCCTGCCGGCTCCATTGCAGCCGCACCGGCTGCCCGACGGCCTTCGAAAGCATTGCCGCTTCGGCCGACGCATCATCGTGGCCGTTCATGCCATAGCAGCCGGCGCCGTCCAGGTAGATCACGCGAACCTTCTCTTGCGGCATTTCGAGCAGCGCCGCGCACGAATTCACCAGGCGATGGCTGCCTTGTGACGCGGTCCAGATGGTGGCGCTGTCGGCCTTCACGTCGGCAACCGAACACGAGGGTCCCATCGAGGCATGCGATTGCACGGGCCAGGTGTAGGTGGCGGCGAGCGTTCCAGGCGCGTTGTCCAGTGCGGCCAGGCGGGCCGCGTCGCCTTTGTTGACGATGGTCTCCTCGCCGAGGAAGGGGCCGCGGCGGGCCCAGTCGATGAGGCCCTGGTGTGTGACAAGCGTTGCGCTGTCGCTCCACTGTACCTTCAGTTCGCGCGCGGCGCGAATCGCCGCCCACTCGTCGGGACTGACAACGCCCACGAAGTCCTTGATGCGAACCACGCGCACGCCGGGCAGCGCTGCGACCGAAGACTCATCGACCGAGATGACGTTGGCGCCCACCGCCGGCGGACGCACCACCCGCCCATGCAACATGCCGGGCAGCGTGAAGTCGTGCACGTACATGTGGCGGCCGGTGGCCTTTTGCGGGATGTCGGGGCGGGGCAGGGCCTTGCCGATCAGCTGGTATTCCGAGGGCTTTTTCAGGGGCGCCTTCGGATTCATCTTGAGATCCAGCGGACGGTCGCCGACCAATTGCGCAACGCTCACCTTGCTGCCGTCCGATGCCATGACGACGCCATCCACCAGCGTCAGGCTCTCCGCGGGCTTCTTCAAGCGATCCGCGGCCAGCGCAAAGAGTCCTTCGCGCAAGGTGGCCGCTGCCTGGCGCAGCTGCACACCCCCGCGCATCACGCCGGTGCTGCCCGACGTCGGGCCTTGATTGGGCGTGAGGGCGCTGTCGCCTTCGATCAGCTCGATGCGCTGCACCGGAACCGACAACTCTTCGCCGACCATCTGCCGCATTGCAATGCGGTGGCCGGTGCCGAGATCGACTTTTCCGGAGTAGACGACGACTGAGCCGTCCGGGCGCAGCGCGAGGAAGGAGTCCACCTCGGTGAGCGCCAGCGTCTTGCGAGCCGGCGCGTTCGATTGCGCGATGGCGGCCGGGACGCCGCCGAAAGAGAACGCAACGACGAGCGCACCGCCGCGCAGCAGTTCGCGCCGCGAAAGGGTGACAGGAGGCAAGGTTGTGGTGTCCATCTCAGGCACTCCTTTGTCCGGACGCGCGTTGCACCGCATTCAATACGCGGTCGTGCGAGCCGCAGCGACAGAGATTGCCGGCCAGCGCCGCCTGCGTCTGCTCGCGCGTGGGCTTCGGATTGCGCTGCAGCAGGGCGACGCTGCTCATCACCATGCCGTTGGTGCAGTAGCCGCACTGCGCGGCTTGTTCGGCGATCAAGGCGGCTTGTACCGCGTGCGGCTTTTCCGGGGACCCGAGTCCTTCCGCCGTGACGACCTTCTTGCCGGCAGCATCCGAGATCTTGGTCATGCAGGAGCGCACCGGCCGGCCGTCCATCAGCACTGTGCAGGCGCCGCACTGGCCGAGGCCGCAGCCGAACTTGGTGGCGTGCAGCCCCAGCTCATTGCGCAAGGCATAAAGGAGCGGCATATCCGCGTCCCAGGCGTCCACCGGGCGCGCGGCGCCGTTGACGTCAAGCTGAAATCGGGCCATCGGTGTCTCCTCGAAGGTGAGGAGTGGCAGCTTAGCGGGCCCGGGCTTGCGCCGCTAGTCTTTTCCGTGTTCCAGACTGGGCAATGGCGCGCCGTTTTCCAGCGTGAGCAGTCCGCTGCGGGCGTAAATGCCGAGCTTCTCGCGCGTGTCCACGATGTCCAGGTTGCGCATCGTCAGTTGCCCGATCCGGTCCCTCGGCGAAAAGCTGGTATCGCCCTTTTCCATCGTCAGCCGCTCCGGCTTGTAAGTGAGGTTGGGCGACTGCGTGTCGAGCAGCGAGTAGTCGTTGCCTCGGCGCAGTTCCAGGCTTACCTCGCCCGTCACAGCGCGCGCCACCCAACGCTGCGCGGTCTCGCGCAACATGATCGCCTGCGGATCGAACCAGCGACCCTGGTAAAGCAGTCGCCCAAGGCGGCGCCCGTTGTCGCGGTACTGCTCGATGGTGTCTTCGTTGTGGATGCCGGTCACCAGGCGTTCATACGCGATGAACAGCAGTGCGAGGCCCGGCGCTTCGTAGATGCCGCGGCTCTTGGCCTCGATGATGCGGTTCTCGATCTGGTCGCTCATGCCCAGCCCGTGGCGACCGCCGATGCGGTTGGCTTCGAGGATCAGCTCGACCGGGCTGGCGAAGGTCTTGCCGTTCAGCGCAACCGGCTGGCCCTCTTCGAAGCGCACGGTCACCGCTTCGGCCTTCACGGCGACTTCGTCTTTCCAGAAGGCGACGCCCATGATCGGGTTGACGATCTTGATGCCGGAGTTCAGGTGCTCGAGGTCTTTGGCTTCGTGCGTCGCACCCAGCATGTTGGAGTCGGTGGAGTAAGCCTTCTCGGCCGACATCTTGTAGCCGAAGCCGGCCTGCGTCATGAACGCCGACATCTCCGCGCGGCCACCGAGCTCGTCGATGAAGGCCTGGTCCAGCCACGGCTTGTAGATTTTCAGGCTGGGGTTGGTGAGCAGGCCATAGCGATAGAAACGTTCGATGTCGTTGCCCTTGAAGGTGCTGCCGTCGCCCCAGATGTGGACGTCGTCTTCCTTCATCGCCGCGACCAGCATCGTGCCGGTGACGGCGCGGCCCAGCGGCGTGGTGTTGAAGTAGGTGACACCGGCTGTCGAAATGTGGAACGCGCCGGCTTGCAG
>JAQGMT010000368.1 GCA_028292185.1 Ramlibacter sp.
TCGAGGAAGTGCGCTCCATCCTCTGGGGCGACGACGTGCACGGCGTGACCATTCCGGAGGTCTTGTCGGCTTCGGTGCAGCTGACCGACAACCTTTCTTATCCCGTGTACCGGCTGTTCATGTCGGGTGTTTGCATCGCGCTCGCCACCGGCCTTTATCTGCTGATTTCCAAGACCCGCCTGGGCATGAAGATCCGCGCGGGCGCCTCGAACAGGGAGATGACCGAGGCGCTGGGCATCAACATCAAGCTGATTCACGCGATCGTCTTCGCCATCGGCGTCACGCTGGCCACGGTCGCGGGCATGATCGCCTCGCCGGTATCCAGCGTCTATCCCAACATGGGCTCGCAGGTGCTCATCATGTGTTTCGTGGTCGTGGTGATCGGGGGCATCGGTTCGGTGCGCGGTGCGCTGATCGCGGCGCTGCTGGTCGGATTTGTGGACACCTTCGGCAAAGTCCTGCTGCCGCACGTCGCCGGCATGCTGGTGTACATGTTGATGGCCGCCGTCTTGCTGTGGAAGCCGCAAGGGCTGTTCCGCCAATGAAGGCCAACCTCGAGACCCTGCCGCGCAGCTTGCAGGCCATCGTGGTCCTCGGACTGCTGGCGCTGCTGGGATTCCCCTTCGTGGGCACCGAGTTCTATGCGCAGATGGTGGCGCGGATGATGATCCTGGCCATCTTCGCGATGAGCCTCGACCTGCTGCTGGGTGTCACCGGACTGGTGTCGCTCGGGCACGCGGCTTTCTTCGGCCTGGCGGGTTACGCCCTGGCATTCCTCACGCCCGCGGGCGAGACCGTCGGCTTGTGGTGGACGCTGCCGCTGGCCGTGGCGGCGGCGGGCTTCGCTGCGCTCGTCATCGGGTTCTTCGTGGTCCGCACCCAGGGCATCTACTTCATCATGGTGACGATGGCCTTCGCGCAGATGGTGTTCTTCCTGTTCTTCGACAACAAGATCCTCGGCGGCTCGGATGGCATCTACGTCAACTTCAGACCGGCGGCCGGCCTGTTCGACCTGGACAACAAGCTCGTCTTCTACTACTTCACGCTGGCCGTCTTGCTGCTGGTGTACGTGTTTCTGCGGCGCCTCCTGTTCAGCCCGTTCGGCCGCGTGCTCGCCGGCATCCGCGTGAACGAGCACCGGATGCGTGCCATCGGCTTCAGCACCTTCGGCTACAAGCTGGCAGCGTTCTCGCTCGCGGGCTCGCTCGCGGGATTGGCAGGCTATTTGTGGGCGGCGCAAAGCGGATTCGTGAATCCCGAGCTGATGGGATTCCAGATGAGCGCGCACGCCATCATGATGGTGGTCCTGGGCGGCATGGGCAATTTCGCGGGCGCCATCATTGGGGCATTTGCATTCGAGTACCTGCTGGAGTGGTTCAAGGACCTGCCGACGATCGGCGCCGTCCATCTGGGCAAGCACTGGCAGCTGTGGATGGGCACCTTCATCGTGCTCGTCGTCGTGTTGGCGCCGCGTGGACTGCTGGGGCTCGCAGAGCGAGTGTCGCAAC
Organism: Ramlibacter sp.; assembly: GCA_028292185.1. Lineage (GTDB taxonomy): Bacteria > Pseudomonadota > Gammaproteobacteria > Burkholderiales > Burkholderiaceae_C > Ramlibacter. Next base: position 1,509 of record JAQGMT010000368.1, read on the forward strand.
GCAGGAAGGCCCGGCAATGACTGAGCTGCTGCGTGCCGTGCGCCTGACCAAGCGCTTCGGCGGTCTCGCCGCGGTGAACGAGGTGTCCATCGACCTCTGGCAAGGCCGCATTCACGCGGTGATCGGGCCCAATGGCGCGGGCAAATCGACGTTGACCAATCTCCTCTCGGGCGACCTCGAGCCGACCTCGGGCGAAATCACGCTGGCGGGCCATGACGTCACCGGATGGAGTCCGGAAAAGATTTCGCGCGCGGGCCTCGGACGCAGCTACCAGAAGACCAACATCTTCCCGCCCTTCACCGTGTGGGAAAACGTGCGGCTCGCAGCGCAGTCGCGCCGCCCTCACGCCGCGCACTGGCTGAAATCAGCCAGCAGCTTCGCGGACACCAACGAGCGTGCCGCCCAGGCGCTGGAACTGGCGGGCCTGACGCAGCGGCGCGACGCGATCGCCGGCACCATCAGCCACGGCGAGCAGCGCCAGCTCGAAATCGCGATGACGCTGGCCACCGATCCGCGCGTGCTGCTGCTGGACGAGCCCCTGGCCGGCATGGGCCATGCCGAAGCGGAGCGCATGGTGGAACTGCTGCTGAAGATCAAGCCCGGGCACGCGATCATGCTGGTGGAGCACGACATGGATGCGGTGTTCACGCTCGCCGACCAGCTCACAGTGATGGTCAACGGCCAGGTGATCGCCAGCGGAACGCCGGCGGAAATTCGCGCGGATGCGAATGTGCAGTCCGCCTATCTGGGAGAGGAGCACTGAGGTCGTTCAGGGCGGCGGGCAATTCACCAGGCGCTCGCCCGAAACGTGCTTGCCCAGGAAATCGAGAAAGCGCCGCACCGCCGGCGCCATGCCCCTGCGCGAGGGAAACACCGCATGCACAACGCTGGGCGGCGGAGCCCAGCCGGCAAGCACGAGCGCGAGCCGGCCGTCGGCCAGTTCTTCATCGCACATGTAGTCGGGCAAGAGGCATATACCGGCGCCTTGCAAGGTCGCGATCTTCAGCGTCAACATGTCGTTGGCCGTGTAAGCCGGACGATGCACGAACTCGTACTCGCGGCCCTTTGGCCCGATCAGCTTCCAGCTGGCGCGACCATCGGCAGCCGACATCGCCAGCGTCGATAGTTTCGCCAGGTCCTCCACCGAGGTGACGGGTCCCTGCCGCACCATCTGCTCAGGGCTGCCGACCAGCAAGGCGTGCGTGGTGCCAAGGTGCTTGACCACCATGCTGCCACTGTCGTCGACCGTCGGTCGCACACGCAATGCGATGTCCACGCCGTCCTGCACCAGGTCCACCACCCGATTGCTGACTTCCATCTCGAGCCTCACGTGCGGGTAGCGGGCCAGGAACGGCGGCACGATCTGGCCGATCGTGCTTTGCGCCAGCGTCACAGGGCAGACCAGCCGGATGGTGCCGCGAGGTTCGCTCTGCACCTGCGCGACGGCCTCCTCCGCCGCCTGCGCGTCCTCGCGCATCGCGACGCAGTGGCGGTGATAGAGCTCGCCCGCCTCCGTCAAGGAAAGTTTTCGCGTGGTGCGTTGAAGCAGCCGCACGCCCAACCTTGCTTCCAGCTCGGCCACCCGGCGCGACAGCTTGGACTTCGGCAGCCCGAGCGCCCGCCCGGCCGCAGCGAAGCCGCCCTTGTCCACCACTTCGGCGAAGTACAGCAGGTCATTCAGGTCTTGCATCGAGCTTCCAGTCGTCGTTCTGTCAGCAGGACAATCTATCGCGGATTTGCCGACTTATCAAACATTCGACCCGCCTCCACAATCCTTTTCACGGTCACACCGGCCATCAACAGGAAAAAAGGTCCATGAAACTGCTTCACATCGATTCCAGCCCCCTCGGCGGCAACTCCGTGTCACGCCAGCTCAGCCAGCGCGTGGTAGCGCAGTGGCGCGCCACACACACCGGAACGGTGGTCGAGTATCTCGATCTGGCGGTCGACACCCCGACGCACCTGTCGACGGACTCGCTTGGGTTTCGCCTCGGCCTGGACGCCGCGAACTTGACCGATATCCAACGGCGCGAGAACGAAGTTTCGGAACGGCTGGTCAGCCAGTTCCTGGCCGCTGAGGTGGTGGTAATCGGCGCACCGATGTACAACTTCTCGATCCCGACGCAGTTGAAGGCGTGGATCGACCGCGTCGCGCAGGTCGGCCGCACGTTCGCATACACCGACAAGGGCCCGCAAGGCCTGGCCGGCGGCAAGAAGGTGATCATTGCGTCCAGCCGCGGCGGTGTGTATTCGACCAACCCGGCGCTGGCCGGACTCGATCACCAGGAAAGCTACCTCAAGGCCGTCCTGGGCTTCTTCGGCATCACCGACGTGCAGGTGATTCGCGCCGAAGGTGTGGCGATGGGCGACGCAGCCAAGGCCCAGGCCCTGAACGCAGCGCATCTCGCCATCAAGGCGTCCGTGGCTGTACCCGCGAATGAGGCCCCGGCGGAACTCGCCGCTTAATCCTGCTGCGGAAACGAAAACGGCCTGCGAACGCAGGCCGTCTTGTTTTAGGCGCCTTACTTGCGCGTGTAGATCTGGTCGAAGCTGCCGCCGTCGGCGAAGTGCTCCTTGTCGGCCTTGGCCCAGCCGCCGAACGCTTGGTCGATGGTGAACAGGTTCAGTTTCGCGAACTGGCTGGCGTATTTGGCCTGCGCCTTCTGAGAGACCGCCGGCCGGTAGAAATTCTTGCCGGCGATGTCCTGCCCTTCTTCCGAGTACAGGTACTTCAGGTATTCCTCGGCCACCGCGCGCGTACCCTTGCGGTCCACGTTCTTGTCGACCACCGCCACTGCGGGCTCCGCCAGGATGCTCAGGGACGGCGCGATCAAATCGAACTTCGCGCCGAACTCTTTTTCCAGCAGATAGGCCTCGTTCTCCCACGCGATCAATACGTCGCCCTGCCCACGCTGGGCAAAGCTGATGGTGGAGCCGCGCGCCCCGGTGTCCAGTATCGGCACATTGCCGAACAGCTTGGCGATGAATTCCTTGGCCCTGGCATCGCCGCCGTACTTGCGCTTGGCGAATTCCCACGCCGCCAGGTAGTTCCAGCGCGCGCCGCCCGAGGTCTTAGGGTTGGGCGTGATCACGCTGACGCCGGGCTTCACGAGATCGTCCCAGTCCTTGATGCCCTTGGGATTGCCCTTGCGCACCACCAGCACGATGGTGGACGTGTAGGGCGAAGCGTTGTGCGGCAACTTCTTCTGCCAGTCGGCCGATAACCAGCCGCCGTTCTTGACCAGGGCGTCGGTGTCGCCCGCCAAGGCCAGCGTGGCGACGTCGGCGTCCAGGCCGTCGATGATCGAGCGGGCCTGCTTGCCGGAGCCGCCGTGCGACTGCTTGATGGTCACTTCCTGGCCGGTCTTGCCCTTCCAGTACTTCGCGAAAGCCTGGTTGAACTCGACGTAGAACTCGCGCGTCGGGTCGTACGACACGTTGAGCAGCGTCACGGGAGCCTGGCTCATGGACGGGAATGCGGCCAGGGTCAATGCACCGCCCAAGGCGGCAGCCAGTGGAATCTTGATAAAGTCGCGGCGAAGGCTCACGGATTTCTTTCGGGAGTTTCAAAATCGATGTCGCGATTCTGTGAGCCCGCCCGCGAAATGCGAACGACTGAGTTTTCACTTGTTTATTCGAACAAGCTTATTGGTTAAATGATCCTAAGAGGCGCCTCATGGCTCGTACTGTTCAATGCGTCAAGCTCGGCAAAGAAGCCGAAGGGCTCGACTTCCCTCCCTATCCCGGCGAACTCGGCAAGCGGATCTACGAGAACGTGAGCAAGGAAGCCTGGGCCCAGTGGCTCAAGCAGCAAACGATGCTGGTCAACGAAAACCGGCTCAACCTGGCGGACCAGCGCGCTCGCCAGTACCTGGCGCGGCAAATGGAAAATCACTTCTTCGGCCAAGGGGCTGACGTCGCACAGGGTTACGTGCCACCCAGCCCATAGCGGCCGCCACGTGGGGAGCAGCAGCGGGCTCGAACAGGCCCGGCAGGTTTTCCTGCAGGGCTGCGGCTTGCCGCAGGCATGGGCCGGCAGCCGGCAATGGGTCATCCTCGAAACGGGCTTCGGCCTGGGGCTGAATTTTCTCGCGGCATGGCTGGCCTGGAAGCACGATCCCAAGCGTCCGGGTCTGCTGCACTTTGTCGCTATCGAAGCGTGGCCAGTGGCCGCGGCCGATTTGCTGCGAAGCGCGGCTCCGTACGCGGAGCTCGACCCGCTGGCGAGTGGATTGGCGGCGCAGTGGCACGACATGCTGCCCGGGGCTCACCGTCTGGAATTCGAAGGCGGCCGCGTGCTGCTCACCGTGCACGTCCGAGACCTTGGCCGCGCTTTGCGCGAGCCGCGCCTGCGAGCCGATTCGGTGTTCCTCGACGGCTTCGATCCCGATCGGACCCCTGCCATGTGGCAGTTGCCGACGCTGAAGGCCGTGGCCCGCCATTGCCGCCGGGGCACCGCGCTCGCCACCTGCGCTGTTGCCGACCCGGTGCGCCGCGACCTCGTGCAGTGCGGCTTTACCCTGGAAGCGGTCGAGGGCGCGGCGGCGAAACGCAGCGGCCTCAGGGCGCTGTTTTCGCCGGCCTGGGAGCCGAAGGGCCAACGTCCGGCCAACCGCGTGGCGCCCGCCCACTGTGTCGTGGTGGGCGCGGGCTTGGCCGGGGCCGCTGCGGCGGCCAGCCTGGCGCGGCGTGGCTGGCAGGTCACCGTGCTGGATGCCGCCGACGCACCTGCGGCCGGCGCCTCGAGCTTGCCCGCGGGACTGCTCGCGCCGAATTTTTCCGCCGACGACAACCTGCTGTCGCGCCTCACCCGCAGCGGCATACGCCTGACCTCTCAACAAGCGCGCGGCATGCTGCGCGAAGGCGCGGACTTTCGCTTGCCCGGAGTACTGGAGGTGCGCGACGCAGCCACGCCGGCCCGCTTGCACGAGCAGGGAGGCTGGGTGAAACCAGCCGCTTTGGTGCGCGCCTGGCTGTCACAGCCGAACATCCAATGGCGCGGCAACAGCAAGGTGGACCGCATCCGCGTTGAGGGCGGCGAGTGGCAGTTGCTGGACGAACAGGGAGCGACGATGGCCACAGCGAGCCTCGTCGTCCTTGCAGCGGCTCATGCCACCGGCGCACTATGGGACGCCGCCCTGCCCTTGCAAGCCGTGCGCGGGCAAGTGTCCTGGGGATCGCACGCCAGCGGCTCCGCGCTCCCGCTGGTCCCCGTCAATGGCAATGGGCACTTGATTGCGCATGTCCCGCTGGACGACGGGCTCGCCTGGTTCTGCGGCTCGACGTTTCAACGCGGTGAGACCGATCTCCTGCCACGAGCGGCCGATCACGCCTACAACTTCGAGCGGCTTTCGGCCTTGTTGCCGGCGGCCGCAACCGAAATCTCAGCCGCCTTCGCCGATGGCTCGGTTCAGGCTTGGACCGGTGTGCGCTGCGCGTCGGCTGATCGGCGTCCGCTGGTCGGGGAACTCGCGCCGGGCCTGTGGGTCAGTACCGCCATGGGCTCACGCGGCCTCACCTTCGCCGCGCTCTGCGGCGAACTGCTGGCAGCACGGCTGCACGGCGAGCCTCTGCCGCTGGACCATAATCTGGCGCAGGCGCTGGACGTGGCTCGGGCGCTGGCTTGACGGCCGGCGCAATGCACCCCCGGCGCGCTTATCCGCAACATGCGGCTTTTCGCCCGGCAGGCCGCGCCACCGTTACGGCATATGCTTATCCGCATAACGCCGGAACCAAAAAATCGTTTGCTTCCATAAGCGACTCTCTTAAAGTCGCACTTCATGCGGCCTTCGGGCCGTTTCAGCTTCCTTGCCATGTACCAATACACAGATTTCGATAAACAGTTTGTCAAGAACCGCGCCGCCCAGTTTCGCGATCAGCTCGAACGCTGGCAAGCCGGGACGTTGAGCGACGAAGAGCTGCGTCCCCTGCGCCTGCAGAACGGCTGGTACATCCAGCGGTATGCGCCCATGGCCCGCATCTCCGTGCCCTATGGCGAACTCTCCAGCGCGCAGCTGCGTGCGCTGGGCAAGGTGGCCCGCGAATACGACAAGCCTGATGCTCAGCTGCTGAACGACGCGCAGGAAAAACAGCTGGCGCTCGGCCCCGTGCCCATCCCGGGCACGGATCGCACCGTGGTCACCAAGCTGGAGTATGGCTATGGCCACTTCACGACGCGCACCAACGTGCAGTTCAACTGGATTCCGATCACCAAGGCCGCGGACGTGATGGACCTGCTGGCCGGCGTCAGCATGCACGGCATCCAGACCAGCGGTAACGCCATCCGCAACATCACGACCGAAGAGCTCGCGGGCATTGCGGTGGACGAGATTGCCGATCCGCGTCCGTTCGCGGAGATCCTGCGCGAGTGGGCGGCGCTGCACCCGGAATTCGCTTTCCTGCCGCGCAAGTTCAAGATCGCGCTGAACGGCGCAAAGGAAGACCGCGCCGCGCTCGGCTGGTACGACATCAGCCTGCAGGTCGTGAAGAGCGAAGCCGGCGAGCTGGGCTTCAAGGTGCTGGTGGGCGGCGGCATGGGCCGCACGCCGGTGATCGGCACGGTGGTGCGCGAATTCCTTCCGTGGCAGCACCTCTTGAGCTACCTCGAGGCCTGCATCCGCGTCTACAACCAGTATGGCCGCCGCGACAACATCTGGAAGGCGCGCATCAAGATGCTGGTGAAGTCCGAGGGCCAGCGCTACATCGACAAGGTCGAAGAAGAGTTCCGGCAGATCGTTGAGATCGATGGCGCGCCGCACACGATCACGCAAGCCGAATACGAGCGCGTGGCAGCGCAGTTCGTCGCGCCCGAAATCCGTCGCCCGCAGCGCGACGCCGCCGATGCGCGAGTGCACGAAATCATTCGCGCCGACGCCGAGGCCGACCCGCTGTACGACCGCTGGCTGCAGCGCAACGTGCTGCCGCACCGCAATCCGCAGCTGCGCGCCGTGGTGCTGTCGTTCAAGCGCCTGGGCCAGAACCCCGGCGATTGCACGGCGGACCAGTTCGACGCCTGCGCCGATCTGGCCGACCGCTTCTCCGCCGGGGAGTCCCGCGTCACGCACGAACAGAACCTGCTGCTGCCGTGGGTGCACCAGGACGATTTGCCCGAGCTGTGGGCCGCCGCGCGCAAGCTGGGCCTGGCACGTCCCAACATCGGCCTGATCACCGACATGATCGTCTGCCCCGGCGGCGACTTCTGCTCGCTGGCCAACGCGCGCTCGCTGCCGATCGCCGAGGCGGTCACCGAGCGCTTCCAGGACCTCGACGAGGAATACGACATCGGCGAGATCAACCTGAATTTCTCCGGCTGCATCAATTCCTGCGGTCACCACCACGCCGGCCACATCGGCATCCTGGGCGTCGACAAGGATGGCAAGGAGTGGTA
>JAQGMT010000381.1 GCA_028292185.1 Ramlibacter sp.
GCGCCTGTTGGCGCGTCCCGGCATGAGTCCCACGACGGCGGGCCGTGGCCTGCCGCGGTAAGGTGGATCAGGCGGCCAAGCCCTTGAACCAGCCCAGGCCCGCAGTGGTGCCGCCCGGCTGCGCGCCGCGGGCGGGCCGGTACTCGCAGCCCACCCAGCCGTCCCAGCCGCATTGCTGCGCGACCTCGTCGATGACGCCGAACAAATAGGGATAGTTCATCTCGCCGACGTCCGGCTCGTGCCGCTCGGGCACACCGGCGATCTGGAAGTGGCCGACGCGGCCGGTCGGCAGGTACTGCCGAATCTTCATCGCCACGTCGCCTTCGACGATCTGGCAGTGGTACAGGTCCATCTGCACCTGCACATTCGGCGCGCCGATCTCCGTAATGAGCTGATGCGCCTCGTCCTGCCGGTTGACGAAGAAGCCCGGAATATCGCGCGTGTTGATCGGTTCGATCAGCACCTGCACGCCTTGCTTGGCGGCTTCGGCCGCGGCCCAGCGCATGTTGCCAACGTACGTGGCCCGCAGCGTCTCGCGTTGCGCGCCGGCCGGCACCAGGCCGGCCATCACGTGCAGGCGGGGGCACGACAATGCTTGCGCATAGCTCAACGCATTGACGATGCCTTCGCGGAATTCTGTTTCGCGCCCGGGCAGGCAAGCAAGTCCCCGCTCGCCCGAGTCCCAAGCGCCCGGTGGCGCGTTGAACAAAACCTGCTGTAGGCCGTTGTCCTTCAATCGCGCGGCGAGCTCACCGGCCTTGTACGCGTACGGGAACAGGAACTCCACGCCCTTGAAGCCATCGCGTGCGGCGGCTTCGAAGCGCTGCAGGAAATCCAGCTCGGGGTAGAGCATGGAGAGATTGGCGGCGAAACGAGGCATCAGATTGACTCCCTACCAACGGGCGCCGAAGGTGCGGCGCAATTCTTCGATCTGCGCCTCGGACAAAGGCGCGACGTCGCCCGATGCGAGCAGCACCAGGCGGGCGGTTTCTTCCAGTTCTTCCAGCACGGCCATCGCCGCAGCGGGCGTGTCGTGCCACACATTGGGGCCCAGCCGTGACAGCATCACGGCGCGGATCGGCCTGCCACTCTTGCCGTATTCGGCAATGAGCTCCCCCACCTGCTGCGCCACGGCGGGCGCACCGGGCCGGTGGTAGGGCAGCAGCGGCACATGACCGACTTTCATCACGAAGTAGGGCGTGAGCGGCGGCAACAGTTCGGCATCGCTGCTGCGCAAGCTGAGCGCGACAGTGTGCGTGCTGTGGGTGTGGATCACGCAGGCAGTGTTCGCATCGAAAGCGGCCGCGGCGCGGTAGATGGCGGTGTGCAGGGCGATGGTCTTGCTGGCCGGCGCGCCCGACAACTGCTTGCCCTCTCGGTCGAGCCGTGACAGTGCGGCCGGGTCGAGCAAGCCGAGGCACGCATCGGTGGGCGTGATGAGAAAGCCGTCGTCCAGCCGCACGCTGATGTTGCCGGCGCTGGCATGCACATAGCCGCGCTCGTACAGGCTCTTGCCGATGCGGCAGATTTCCTCGCGTGCTTGCGACTCGTTCATTGCAGCATCGTAAAGGCTTTGCTGAAGAAATCGTCGGCGCCGAAGTTGCCCGACTTCAGGGTCAGGTGCAAAGGCCTGCCTGCGCCGTCGCGGCCCCAGCACCAGGGAACACCGGGATCGATCTGCGGCCCGATCTGCATCTGCGCGACGCCCAGCGCCTGCACGCAGGCGCCCGACGTTTCGCCACCGGCCAGCACCAACTGGCGCACCCCCGCTTCGACCAAGCCGCGAGCGATCGCCGCCAGCGCGCGCTCGACCAGCGCACCCGCCGCATCGACGCCGAGCTGGCCTTGAACCGACTTCACCGCCTGCGGATCGGCCGTCGAATACAGCAGCACCGGGCCTTTGGCCAGCAGCGGCGCAGCCCAGGCCAGGGCTTCGGCAGCCACATCGTCTCCGGCAGCAATACGAAGCGGATCGATGTTCATTGCAGGGCGTCCTGCGGCAATGAAAGCCTGCACCTGTCGGTTGGTCGCTAGCGAACAACTGCCCGACAACACCGCGCGCGTGCCACCCGCCTGCGGCAGATCGGCTGCGCGCGCCGACGCCTGGATGCCGAAGTTGGCGGGCAGGGCGATGGCGACTCCCGAGCCCGCTGTGAGCAGCGGCAGATTTTTCAGCGCCGGGCCAAGACGCAACAAGTCCTCGTTGGCCAGTGCATCCACCACCGCGATGGCCACGCCTTCCGCGCGCAACTGCGCGATGCGCGCCGCGATCGCGTGCTCACCGGCGGCCACCGTCTTGTAGTCGATCAGCCCCACCTTGCGCGCGCACTGCGCTTGCAGCACACGCACCAGGTTTGCGTCCGTCATCGGCGTGAGCGGATGGTTGCGCATGCCCGAGTCGCTGAGCAAAACGTCGCCGACGAACAGATGCCCCTTGAACACGGTGCGCTGGTTGTCCGGAAACGCGGGTGTGGCGATGGTGAAATCAGTGCCAAGCGCATCCATCAGCGCCTCGGTCACCGGCCCGATGTTGCCTTGCGCCGTGCTGTCGAAAGTGGAGCAGTATTTGAAATAGATCTGCTGGGCGCCTTGCGCCTGCAGCCAGCGCAGCGCGTCCAGCGATTGCGCGACCGCCTCGGCGGCGGGGATCGTGCGCGACTTCAGCGCGACCACCACGGCATCCGCTGGGACATCAAGCGGGCCTGCAGGCACGCCAATGGTCTGCACCGCGCGCATGCCGGCTCGCACCAGGTTGTTGGCCAGGTCGGTGGCACCGGTGAAGTCGTCGGCGATGCAGCCGAGCAGGACCTTCGACATCAGCGCAGCGGCAGCTTCACCGCGCCCGGGTTCTCGCGAATGTAGTCGCGAATCACGGTTTCGAAATCGGTGTCGGGCTTCAGGCCGAAGCCGCGCGCCCGCGCGAATGCGATGTTGCCGGGCCAGGTCTCCACCAGCCGCATGATCGCCGGGTCCGGGGTCCAGTCGAGCAGGTCGGTTGCGGCCTTGCCCGCAACGCGCTCCAGGGCCGCCGCCATTTCTCCGACAGTGGTGCGCAGCGCGGGCAGGTTGACGGCGGTGAGCGGGCCCCACTGGGCGTCCGTCACTTCGGCGGCGCGAATCAGTCCTTCGATGGTGCGGGCCGGGGAAGCCAGCGCGGCGACCGTGTCCGCGGGCACCGGCACCGGGGCTCTCACGCCGGCCAGGGGTTCACGAATCATTCCCGAGAAGAAGCTCGACGCCGCGCCATTCGGCCGGCCCGGGCGCACGCTCACCGTCATCGGTCGCACGATGCGGCCACGGATGAAACCCTTGCGCGCGAAGTCGGCCACCAGCTGTTCACCGATGAACTTCTGGATGCCGTAACTGCTTTGCGGCGTCGGCAGCGTGAAGTCCTCGATCAGCTCCGGCATTGGAAAGCCCGGCAGTTTGCCGAACACGCCGACCGAACTGGTAAAGACGAAGGTCGGTTTGCTGCCCAGCGCGCGGCAGGCTTGCAAGAGGCCCTGCGTCGCCTGCAGGTTGCTGCGCATGCCCAGGTCGAAGTCGGCCTCGCATTCGCCGCTGACGGCGGCGGCCACATGGAACACCAGCTCGGTGCCGGCAGCAGGCACGGAGCCACTGGCGATCTGTTCGTTGAGATCGCCGCCGGCGAAGTGGACACGCTTGTCACCTGCAAGATCTTGCGGCGGCGGCGCTCGATCGGCGAGCGTGATCGATTCGATGGCTCGCGCCGGCGCGCCGGCCAGCGACAAGCTGCCTTGGGCCAGCAAGGTGCGCGCGAGCCGCGCGCCCAGGAAGCCGCAGCCGCCGGTGATGAGGATGTTCATGGCTGTTCCAATTCAGTATTGCGATGACGACGGGGCAAGGATAGCGCTGTGTCAGGCGCCGGCCTTGCCGGAAGGCAGTTCGATGCCCGGGAAGATCTTGATGACGGCGCTGTCGTCTTCCTTGGCGAAACCGGCGGTGGACGCTTGCATGAACATCTGATGCGCCGTCGATGACAGCGGCAAGGGGAATTTGCTGGCGCGCGCGAGGTCCAGCACCAGGCCCAGGTCCTTGACGAAGATGTCCACGGCCGACAGCGGCGTGTAGTCGCCCGCCAGCACGTGCGCCATCCGGTTCTCGAACATCCAGCTGTTGCCTGCGCTGTTCGTAATGACTTCGTACAGCGCAGCGGGGTCTACGCCTTCGCGCAGTCCCAGCGCCATCGCCTCGGCGGCGGCAGCGATGTGCACACCGGCCAGCAACTGGTTGATGATCTTCACTTTGCTGCCGGCGCCGGCCTGTTCGCCCAGCCGATAGACCTTCGCGGCCATGGCGTCCAGCAGCGGCCCGCATTTCTCGTAGGCCTCGGCCTTGCCGGCGGTCATCATGGTGATCTGTCCGGCCGCCGCTTTTGCCGCCCCGCCGGAGATCGGCGCATCCAGGTACAGGATGCCGCGCGCGGCCAGCCGCGGCTCCAAGGCCGCCGACCACGCCGGGTCCACCGTGGAACACATCACGAATACGCTGCCGCGCTTCATCGCCGCCGCGCAACCGCCCTCACCGAACAGCACGCTCTCGGTTTGCGCCGCATTGACGACGACGCTGATGATGGCGTCGCAGTGCTGCGCCAGCTCCGCGGCCGAGGCGCACGCCACGCCGCCTTGGGCCGCGAACGCCTGCGCCACGCCCGGGCGCGCATCCACCGCATGCACTTGCCAGCCCGCGCGCCGCAAGGATCCGGCCATGCCGGCCCCCATCGCGCCCAATCCGATCACGCCCACGTTCTTTTGCATGCGCTGCCTCGCCGATTACAAGTCCGGCAGCCATCTTACGGCCGGCAAGCCGTCGCTTGCCCCGCTCAGGCCCAGCCCGCCAACCTCAAGAGCAGCCCGGCCAAGGCGCAGCCCGCGATGACCGGGATGACGCCGAGCTTGAAGCGGAGCAGCGCAATGGCGGCCACCGCCGCGAGCAGCAGCGAGACCCAGTCCAGTGCCGCCGCTCCGGCGCGGCCCGGGTGCCATGCAATGTGCACAAGAAAGAACACGGCCAGGCTGGCGATCACGCCAACCACCGCCGCAGTGACGCCCGTCAGCGGCGCGGTGAATTTGAGATTGCCGTGCGTCGATTCGACCAGCGGCCCGCCGGCGAGGATGAACAAGAAGGACGGCAGGAACGTGAACCAGGTGACGAGCGTTGCCGCGAGCGCCGCGCCGGTGAACAGCGCGTCGGGTCCCAGCACCTGGCGGGTCCAGCCGCCGACGAATCCCACGAAGGCCACGACCATGATCAACGGGCCGGGCGTGGTCTCGCCCAGCGCGAGGCCGTCGATCATCTGCAACGCGGTCAGCCAGTGAAACTGTTCCACCGCGCCTTGGTACACATAAGGCAGCACCGCATAGGCACCGCCGAAGGTCAGCAAGGCGGCTTTGGTGAAGAACCAGCTCATTTGCGTCAGCGAGCCGTCCCAGCCTTGCATCCAGACCAGTACCCCCATCGGCAACAACCAGAGCAGCGCACCGACGAACAGCACCAGCGCCAGGCGCGACATGCTGAAGCGCGCGTGCTGGGGCGTCGGCGTGTCGTCATCGATCAGGAATGCACCGGCTTCAGCTTGCTGCCTGGCCTTG
>JAQGMT010000399.1 GCA_028292185.1 Ramlibacter sp.
CCAAGGCCGTGCTGGTACCGGGCGGCCTCGTTGCCGATCGCCTCGTCACCGGCGAGGCCGATCTGGCGATTCACCAGATCAGCGAGATCATGCCGGTGAAAGGCGTGACCATCGTCGGGCCGCTGCCGGAGGCCATCCAGAACTACACCACGTATGCGGGCGCTTTGGGCAGCCACGCCAAGAACGTGGATGCCGCGCGCGCATTGCTGGCCGCGCTGGCATCGCCCGAGGCGGCGGAAATCCTTCGCGCCAAAGGCATGACGCCGGCGCACTAACGGGCGAAGCCGCGCAGCGGCAGACCGCGCGCCCGGTACAGGCAGCCGTCCGCGCTGCTGACGTAGAGCTCGTCGAGGGCGGCGCCGCCGAACGCGCATCGCACCGGCGCATCGCCGGGAAATTCGCGCGTGAACGCCAGCCGGCCCGACGCGTCGAACACGTAGATCATGGGGCCCGGTCCCGCGTCACGGCCGCCGCCGCAGGCGAGCACGCGACCCTGCGAATCGAGGCACAGGCCTTCGATGCCGCGGTGCGCGCCGCGATGGTCGCGTCCGAAGGTCTGCAACACCTCGTACGCACCGACGGTGCCGTCCTCGCGCGCCGGATAGGCCCGCAGCTCGCGCAAGGCGCTGCGCGTGGTATCGCCTTCGGAGACGTACAGCGTTTTCTCATCGGCCGACAACAGCACCGCACGCGGCACGGTGGTGTCGAAGGTGACCCGGCGGATCTGCCAGGCCCGGCGCTCGTCGCGCTCCAGGCGCAGCACCGACGCATGATCCAGCGGCGGGAACACCTGCGGCCCGAAGGCGTGCACGCCGTGGTGCGGATCGGAGAACCAGACCCGATCGCGGCTGTCCACCACCAGGTCGCAAGGATGGTTGTGCACGGCGCCCGCCAGACGCAGGCCCGTGACGGTGGCGCTGCCGTCCGGCAAATACTGGATCACGCGGCGGCCGCCCTCCTGCGCCGCAAAGACCGAACCGTCGCGCGCCACCGCAATGCCATTGGCGCGGCCGGTGTATTTGCGCCAGTCGCTGGTCGCGCCGGTCGCTGGATCGAAGCGCTTGATCACCATCGCTTCGGGCAGGCTGAACAGCACACCTTCGCCGTCCCACGCGACGCCGCCCATGTTGCCGGGGAATGGCCCGGCCACGCGCTCGAACTTCCAGTCGTCGCCCGGCGTTGCCGTCACCATGGCGCCACTCCCGGAATCTTCAGGCGCGTGCGCAGCAGTTGCTGGAACGTCGTGACGTACAGCGACTGCATGTCGTCGTCGCCCCAGGCCATGTTGGTGCAGTGGCCCGGAATGCGCAGGCGGCCGAGCAAGCGGCCGTCGGGCGCGATCACGTGCACGCCGCCGGGCCCGGTGCAGTACACGTTGCCCTCGACGTCCACCTTCATGCCGTCGGCCACACCCGCTTCAGCGCCGGTGAGCTTGTGAAACAGCCGGCCCGGGCCAAGCGTGCCGTCAGGGTTCACGTCGAAAGCGCGGATCAGGCCTTGCATCGTGTCATTGACGTACAGCAGCTTCTCGTCGGGTGAGAACGCCAGGCCGTTCGGATAAGCGCAGTCGGCGATCGCGAGCGTCACGGTCGTGCCGTCGGGTGAAAGGCGGTACACGCCTTGCACGTCGAGGTATCGCTGAACGTCATCGGCCACCATGCCGGGGATGACGAGCCCGCCGGCGGAGTCGGTCCACCAGGTCGAGCCGTCGGACTTCACGACGATGTCGTTCGGACTGTTGAATTTCTTGCCGTCGTAGCGCTCGGCGATGGTCTTGATCACGCCGTCGTGCTCGAAGCGCCAGATGCTGCGGCTGCACCAGCCGGCCACCACCAGGCGGCCTTCGCGATCGAAGGTCATGCCGTTGGCATGCTTCGACGGCCGCAGCACCACCTCGCGTCCCACACCCGGCGTCCAGCGCCAGATGGTGTTGCCGATGATGTCCACCCAGTACATCACCTTCTTGCGCCGGTCCCACACCGGGCCTTCACCGAAGCTCATGCCTTGGGCGATGCTGTCCAGCGGCAAGTGGCGATCGGCCACCCGCTCGAAACCTTCCGCCTGCAGATCAGTGTCCATCACGCTCCATTGTTGACGCGGGGCATGGTAGCAATTTTTCCGCAGGCAAATTCAGCACCGAAAAGATATAGTCCCCTGCATGTCACATGCTCCTACGTCCCGCCGCTCGTGCTGTGTCGCGCTGGCGCTGCTCGCAGTGGGCACCACCGCATCGGCGCAGGATTTTCCCAGCCGCCCGACCAGGATCATCGTCGGCCCGGGGCCGGACAGCCTGGCGCGCATCGTCGCCGAAAAGCTCGGCGAGAGCTGGCGCCATCCGGTGATCGTCGACCAGCGTCCGGGCGCCGGCGGTGTGGTGGCCGCCGACGCGGTGGCGAAGTCCGCGCCCGACGGCTACACGCTCCTGCTCTCGACCGGCTCGTACACGATCAACACCATCCTGCAGCCGAACTCGCCTTACGACTTCGAGCGCGACCTCGCGCCGGTCGCGCTGATCGCCACCTTGCCCTTCGTGCTGGTGGTGAACCCGGCGGTGCCGGTGCACTCGCTCAAGGAGCTGATCGCGCTGGCCAAGTCCAAGCCCGGCAAGCTCAACTATGCGTCGTCGGGCAAAGGCACGCCGCCGCACCTGGCGGGGGAAATGCTCAAGCAGATGGCGGGCGTGGACATCGTGCACGTTCCGTACAAAGGCGCGGGACCGGGCGTGGTGGACGTCGCCGGCGGCCAGGTCGAGATGATGTTCGTGCCCGCGCCTTCGGCGCTGCCGCTGGTCAAGGCCGGCAAGCTGCGCGCGATCGCGGTGAGCAGCGCGAAGCGCTATGGCGGTTTGCCGGACGTGCCCACCGTGGCGGAACAGGGCTTCCCCGACTTCAGCGTGGTGGGATGGAACGGCATCCACGTCGCCGCCAGGACGCCCCAAGCCATCGTGGACAAACTTGCGGTCGAGCTGGCTCGCATCATGCACACGCCCGAGGCGCAGGAGAAAGCACAAGCCGCCGGATTCGAACCGGCCGGGTCGAGCCGCAAGGAGTTCGAAGCCTTCGTGCGCGCCGACATCGCGCGCGCGGCCAAGGTGATCAAGGCCGGGAACATCCAGCCGGACTGAAGGAAGCTCGATGCCGATTCCCATGCGGCCGGTGCGCCGGGTCGTCACCGGCCAGGACAAGGACGGGCGTTCGGTGGTGCTCTTTGACAGCGCGGCGCCCAACGTGAACGTCGGCGGCGTCGCTGCCAGCGCCGGCATGACGGATATCTGGGCATTCCAGCAGTGCCCGGTGCCGCTGGACAGCACGTCCGATGACGGCGCGGGTCCGTTCAGCTTCGATCCACCCTCGCGTGGCGGGCACCTTCGCATCGTGCACTCGGCCGACAAGCCCGCCAACTACGATCCCGCATCCGACCAGACCGCGGTCGCTCCGCACGCACCGCGTTTGCGCCCGAACGGCCACACCTGGGACCGCGGCGGCCAGAACGCCTTCAGCTCGCCGGTGCATCGCTCGCAGACGGTCGATTACGGCGTGCTGCTGGAAGGCTTGCGCACCCTGCGGCTGGACGACGGCGATCGGGTGCTACGGCCCGGCGACACCGTGGTGCAATTGTCCAACTGGCACGGCTGGACCAATCCCGATGCGCCCAGCCTGATGGCCTTCATCATGATGGGCGGAGAACCATGAGGCGTTGCGCGTGACGGACAGCATGGCCAATCGGCCGGTGCGGCGCATCGTCACCGTCGATGGCGCGGACGACCGCTCGTACGCACTGAGCGACGCGCCGGTGACCGACGTCTTGCGCGACCCGGCGCGACCCGGTTTCGAAAGCACACGCGTGTGGGCCACCGATCGCACGCCGGCTGCCGCGTTGAACGCCGAGACGGTGGCCGCACTGCCGGGACTGCTGGAACCGCCGAGCGCAGGAGCGCTGTTTCGCATCGTCACGGTGCCGCCGGATTCGGTATGGAATTCGCAGGTCTCACCCGAAGCGGCGCGCGAATTCTTCGCGTCTGCCGGGGCCGGACACCTCTGGCGCGGCGCCGGCGCGAAGCATCCCTACCTGCAGCAAAGCAGCACCCTGGATTTGTGCGTGGTGCTGGAAGGCGAGCTTCACCTCATCCTGGATACCGCGGAAGTCGAGCTGCGTGCCGGCGACAGCATCGTGCAGCGCGGCACCCGGCACGCGTGGAGCAACCGCTCCAACCGGCCGGCGGTGCTGGCGATTTCATCGCACGACGGTGAGCGTCACGGCGGCACGGGCAGCTGACGGCGCGACACAGGCAAAATAGCGCCTGGGGCTGCAGCGCAGCCGAATTTTTCATCCATCCACCCATCTTTTCCCATGCTGCCCACCTCCTCTGCCATGCCGCCCTTCCACCTGGCCTTTCCAGTGCACGACCTTGCCGCCGCGCGCCGCTTCTACGGCGAATTGCTCGGCTGCCCCGAAGGCCGCAGCTCCGACCAGTGGATCGATTTCAATTTCTACGGCCACCAGATCGTCGCGCACCTGGCGCCCGAAGAATGCGGGCATCGCAGCACCAGCGCCGTGGACGAGCACGACGTGCCGGTGCGCCACTTCGGCGCGGTGCTGTCGCTCGAGCAATGGGCGGTACTGGCCGAGCGGCTGAAAGCCGCCAAGACGAAATTCGTCATCGAGCCCTACACCCGCTTCAAGGGCGAGCCGGGCGAACAGGCAACCATGTTCTTCCTCGATCCCTCGGGCAATGCGCTCGAGTTCAAGGCCTTCGCCAACCTCGACTCGCTGTTCGCGAAGTAAGCCGCGCCTCAGTTGGGCTTGACGCCGGCCTTGATCAACAGCCCGCCCAGCGTATCGATCTCGTCTTTCAAGTGCGCCCGCAGCGCCGCGGGCGTGGCTTGGTCCGCGTTCACGGCCGCGACGCCCATTGCATCGAGCCGGTTGCGCAACTCGGGATCGCTCACCGATTTCTGCAGCGCTGCCGTCAACTGGTCCAGCACCGGCTTGGGCGTGCCTTTGGGCGCGTACAGGCCGAACGAGATATTGATGTCGAAGCCCTGCACGCCGGCCTCCGATATCGCCGGCACGCCCGGCAAGCCGGGCAGCCGCGCCTTGCCGGCGGCCGCATAGGCCTTGATCTTGCCGGCCTTCACGCTGGGCACCGTGCCGGAAGTCTGGTCGCACAGCACGTCCACCTGTCCGCCCATCAAGTCGGTGAGCGCCGGGCCGGTGCCCTTGTAGGGAATCTCGTTGAGCTGCACGTTCAAGGCGTTCATCATCATCAAGCCGCACAGGTGGGAAGCCGAGCCGACGCCCGCGTGCGCCAGGCTCACCTTGGCGGGATTGGCCTTCAGATAGGCGATGAACTCGGTCAGGTCCCTGGGCGGAAAGTCATTGCGCGTGACGATCACCATCGGCCCGCTGGTTGCCGAGCCGATCGGCTCGAAGTCATCGACCGGGTGGTACGGCAGGCTCTTGTACATCGCCAGGTTGGTGGCGTGGCTCACGTGGATCATCAGCAAGGTGTAGCCGTCCGGCTTGGAGCGCGCGACCTTCGCGGTGCCGATGGAGCCCGATGCACCCGCGGTGTTGTCCACCAGGATCTGCTGGCCCAGCGTCTTCTGCATCGACGCGGCGAACAGCCGGGTGATGGCGTCGCCCGGCCCGCCCGGCGCGTACGGCATGACCATGGTGATCGGGCGGGAGGGATAGGGCTCTTGCGCGGCTGCATGAAACCAAGCCGCGGCCAATGCGGCTGCGGCGAAGGCACGAAGCCCGGCGCGAAGGATTGCGGATGTCATGCTGGATGTCTCCTGGTGCCGAGCGTGCCCAATTCCCGGCCCGGCCGGGGCTAGGCAAACCCCAATGCTGCGCAAGGACGAGTTACCTACGATCCACTCGTCGCCATCCATTCACCCGCCGGAGCCCGCTCATGACCATCACCGCAAAATTGAAGATCGCCGCCGCGCTCAGCTGCGCCGCACTCGCCGTCGGCTGCGCGCCGATGGCCACGCAGGCGCCGACGCAAGCCAGGGCCTCCGTCAGCGGCGGCAAGACCGAAGTGCTCTGGCTCGGCCAGGCCAGTGTGCGCATCAAGACGCCCGGCGGCAAGATCATCATGATCGACCCGTGGATCACTGGCGGCACCACGACGCCGGCGCCGTACAAGACCGACCTGAAGGCGCTCGGCAAGATCGACCTGCTGCTGGTGACCCACGCGCACGTGGACCACGTCGGCGATTCGGCGGCGCTGGCGAAGATGCACAACACCAAGTTGTACGGGCCCGCCGACATGATGACGCCCATGGTCACGCTGGGCATCATCCCGGCCGAACTGACGCACCGCTTCAACAAGAGCGGATCGGTCACCCCGCTGCCGGGCATCAAGGTCACTGCCGTCAAGGCCGAGCACTCGTCGATCCTGGTGTGGAACAACCCGGCGACCAACAAGAACGAGTCGCACGTCGCGGGCGAGGCGGTGGGCTACATCATCGAGCTGGAGAACGGCTTCAAGATCTGGCACATGGGCGATACCGGCCTCTTCGGCGACATGAAGTTCATCGCCGAGTACTACAAGCCCGACCTGGTGCTCGCGCCCATCGGCGGCAACTTCACCATGGGTCCGGAAGACGCCGCCTGGGGCATTCGCAACTGGATCAACCCCAAGACCGGCGTGATCCCGATCCACTACCGCTCCAACCCGCTCGCCAAGGGCACGCTGGCCGAGTTCCAGGCCGCGATGCAAGGCAGCCCGGTGCGCGTGCTCGGCATGACCGAAGGGCAGACGCTCGAGTTCTGAGTGCCCCGCGCCACCGGCGGCGCTTGTATCCTGAGGGGAGAGCAACCCGAGGGAGCACTGATGAGCGACGAGACGAGGAAGCGCGTCCCGATGGAGGACGAGATGAGAAACGTCCTGGAAGAGGCGCGGATGGTGATCCCTGGCGTGCAGGCCCTGTTCGGCTTCCAGACCATGGCCGTCTTCAACAACCGCTTCGAGGATCTGCCGGATTCAGGTGTCGCCGCATACCTTGTCGGCCTCGGCCTGCTGGCGCTGTCGATCGCACTGCTGATGGCGCCCGCGGCCTATCACCGCATCGCCGAGCGCGGCTACGTGTCACGCAAGATGATCAACCTGGCCTCGGGCCTGATTGCGGCCGGGGTGGTGCCGCTCACGATCGGGTTGGCCATCGACGTCTATGTGGTCGTGCTGGCCGCGCTGGACGAGCCGGTATACGCCGCGTCGGCCGGCGGCGCCTCGCTGATCCTCTTTGCCGTGCTCTGGTTCGCGTTCCCGCTCCGCATGCGCAGGAATAGCTCCAGCGATTCGAGGCAGCGCCGCTAGCTGCAGCTCGTGGTGACGGCCCACAGGCCTCCCCACTCCGGCGCGGCGTTCTCGTTCCACAACGACGCCGACAGCGGTGTCGCCACGTACATGACTCCGTTGCGCAGGACCCTGTCCCCGGGCAGGTAGTGTGTGGTGCCGTTCCACAGGGGCGGATTGCAGCTGGATGGGGGTACGGGAGCCGGTGCGGGAGCCGGAGCCGGAGCTGGCGACGGGGCCGGGGCTGGCGCCGGTGCCGGGGCCGGCGCGCTGCAAGTCGTCACGGCCCAAAGGTTGGGCGTCCACTCGGGCGCGGCATTCTCATTCCACAAGGACGCCGACAAGTCCGTCGCGAAGTACATGGTGCCATTGCGCAGCACGGTGGCGCCCGGCAAGTAGTGTGTGGTGCCGTTCCACAGCGGCGG
>JAQGMT010000410.1 GCA_028292185.1 Ramlibacter sp.
TCCAGCTCCTGGCGCGCTTCGGTGCCGATCCGCTTGAGCCGCTCGCCCTTGTCCCCGATCACCATGGCCTTGTGCCCGTCGCGCTCGACGACGATGGTGGCGGCGATCTTCACCATCCGTTTGTGCTTCGGGCTCGGCTCTTCCTCGAACTTGTCGACGATCACCGTGGATGTGTACGGAAGCTCGTCGCCGGTCAGGCGGAACAGCTTTTCGCGCACCGTTTCGCCGGCCAGGAATTTTTCGCTGCGGTCGGTGAGCTCGTCCGGGCCGTACCACCAGGCTTGCTGCGGCAGGTATTTTTCGCAGATGGCGAACAGCCGCTCCACGTCCTTCGGGCTCTTGGCCGACATCGGCACGAACTCGGCAAAGTCATGACGCTGCTGCATATCGCGCAGCCAGGGCGCGATGTCGCCGCGGCGGTGAATCTCGTCCACCTTGTTCGCGATCAGCAATGCCGGGATGCCCGGCTTGAGCAGCGCGAGCACCTTCGCATCGGCCAGGGTGAACTTGCCGGCCTCGACCACGAACAGCACCAGGTCCACGTCGCCCACGGCGCCCAGCACGGTCTTGTTGAGCGAGCGGTTCAAGGCCGTGCCGTGCCGGGTCTGGAAGCCCGGCGTATCGACGAAGATGAACTGGCTGGGCCCCACGGTGCGAATACCGGTGATGCGATGCCGCGTGGTCTGGGCCTTGCGCGACGTGATGCTGATCTTCTGGCCCACCAGGGCGTTGAGCAGCGTCGACTTGCCGACGTTGGGCTTGCCGACGATCGCGATGACGCCGCAACGCGTTTCGCCGGCGGCCGGTGCCGCGCTTTCGGATGTCTCAGTCATTTGCCTTTGGCCTTCAACGCCAGCAGCATGGCCGCAGCGGCAGCCTGCTCTCCGGCCCGGCGCGACGCGCCGATGCCGCGCTCGGTGGCGCCCAGTTCAGGAATCTCGCATTGGACGTCGAAGGTCTGCTTGTGGGCGGCCCCCAGCGTGGCGGCGACCCGGTAGACGGGCAGCTGCATGTGCCGGCCTTGCAGCCACTCCTGCAACTCGGTCTTGGGGTCCTTCGCCGCGGCGGCCATGGTGGGATTGATCTGGACGTCGGCGAACAGGCGGCGCACCAGCGCTTCCGCCGCGGCATAGCCCGCGTCGAGATGGACCGACCCGATCAGTGCCTCGAGCGCATCCGCCAGGATGGACGGCCTGCGACTGCCCCCGGAGCGCGATTCGCCCTCGCCGAGCCGGATGACATCGGACAGTCCCAGGCCAACCGCCAACTGGTGCAGCGTTTCCTGCCTGACGAGGTTCGCGCGCACCCGCGACAAGTCGCCCTCGGGCAAGGCCTCCAGACGTTCATAGAGCAATGCGGCCACGGCGAGATTGAGGACGGAATCGCCAAGAAACTCGAGCCGCTCGTTGTGATCCGCCGAAAAGCTGCGATGCGTCAGCGCCCGAACCAGCAGCTGCGGGTCGGAGTACCGGTGCTGCAAGCGCGCTTGCAGTGCAGTGAGCTGGCCATCCACGCTTGCCTTGTCGTCAGCCGGTTTACTTCGACTGGCCCGAGTACTTGAGCAGCAGGAACGCCGGGCCGAACATGTGGATTTCCTTGTTGTACGCGAACTTCACCACCACCTTGTCGCCGTTCTTGGTCACGTCGAGGTCCTTGGAGTTGATGGAGTTGAAGTCATCGATCGCCGCGGCCCGCTCGAAGATCTGCCTGACCTCGGCGACGGTGCCGCCCGCGGACGACTTTTGCGCCGCCTTCAGAATGGCCTGGTACTCCACCAGCGTCGGGAAAACCTGCGCGGCCAGCACGCCCAGGCAGGCGATCACACCCACCACGAACAGCAGTCCGATGAAGGAAATGCCCCGTTGCCTTTTGTTCCGCCGATACTTCATTTGCCCGTCCTCTGCCGACTTATTCAAACGACCCGATGCGCTTGAAACTGCTGAAATTCATCCAGACGAAGAATGCCTTGCCGACTATATTGCGGTCCGGCACAAAACCCCAGTAGCGCGAGTCGAGCGAGTTGTCGCGGTTGTCGCCCATCATGAAATAGTGGCCGGCCGGCACCTTGCACACGACCCCCTCCACACTGTAACGGCAATTCTGCTTCATCGGAAAGTTCTCGACGCCGGGGATGAAGGCGGGTCGCGAGTCGTCGTTCAGGATCCGGTGGTGCTTGCCTCCAAGCACTTCTTCGAACTGCTTGAAGTACGCCATCGCGTCCTCGTCGAAGAAATCGGCGACGGGCGCCTTGCTAACCGGCTGGCCGTTGATGGTGAGCTGCTTGTTCAAGTAGGCGACCTCGTCGCCGGGCACGCCGACCACCCGCTTGATGTAATCCAGGCTCGGTTTGGGCGGGTAGCGGAACACCATCACGTCGCCGCGCTGGGGCGCCGTGCCCTCGGTGAGCTTGACGTTCACCACGGGCAGCCGCACGCCGTAGGTGAACTTGTTCACCAGGATCAGGTCGCCCACCAGCAAGGTGGGGATCATCGAGCCGGACGGAATCTTGAACGGCTCGAACAGGAACGACCGCAGCACGAAGACCGCCAGGATCACCGGGAACAGTCCCGCCGTCCAGTCCAGCCACCAGGGCTGCATCAGGATGCGATGCCGCGCCTGCGCCACGTCCGACTCGACCGGGGTGATGCCTTTGGCCGCCAGCCCCGCGCGGTGCTCCGCCGCGCTGGCCTCCAGCTGCACGGCGGCCTTGCGCCGCTGCGGCAGGAAATACAGCCGCTCGGCCATCCAGTAAAGGCCGGTCACCACGGTGGCCAGGAACAGCAGCAGCGCGAAGTTGCCCTCGACCACGCCGAAGTACCAGGCCGCCGCGTAGCCCACGAATGCCGCCAGCACGGCGCCTGTCATCGCCGACATCATGATGCCGCCCGACGAGCCGCCTCTAGGGCGGGCACGGCCCCCGAGGGGCTGAGGCCCGCGGCTCCGAGCCTGCCTGCGCAGGCTTGGACGGGCCGAAGAGCCGTCGCCTCTGGCGAGGGCACGTCCAGCGAGCGAGAGCGAGCGTGGGGGCTCATTCTTCGACCTGCAGGATGGCCAGGAAGGCTTCCTGGGGCACTTCGACGGATCCGATCTGCTTCATGCGTTTCTTGCCTGCTTTTTGTTTTTCGAGGAGCTTGCGCTTGCGGCTGACGTCGCCGCCGTAGCATTTTGCCAGCACGTTCTTGCGCAGCGCCTTGATGGTTTCGCGGGCGATGATATTCGCTCCGATCGCCGCCTGGATGGCCACGTCGAACATTTGCCGGCTGATGATCTGCCGCATCTTGGCCACCACGGCTCGCGCCCGGTACAGCGACTGGCTGCGGTGCACGATGATCGACAGCGCGTCGACCTTTTCGCCGTTCAGAAGAATGTCGACCTTGACCACGTCCGAAGCGCGGAACTCCTTGAAGCTGTAGTCCATGGAGGCATAGCCGCGGCTAACCGACTTGAGCTTGTCGAAGAAGTCCAGGACGATCTCGCCCAGCGGCATCTCGTAGGTCAGCATCACCTGCTTGCCGTGGTAGGCCATGTTCAGCTGGACGCCGCGCTTCTGGTTGGCCAGCGTCATCACCGGGCCGACGTATTCCT
>JAQGMT010000431.1 GCA_028292185.1 Ramlibacter sp.
TCAAGTTAAGGGCTCCGTCAAGGACGTCGCCGGCAAGGCACAGGAAAAGCTGGGCGAGGCGACGAACAGCAAGGAGCAACAGGCCAAGGGCGCCGCCCACCAGGTGGAAGGCAAGGTCCAGAAAAAGGCCGGGGATGTCGAGCAAGCCGCCGACAAACTCACGCGCAAGCCCTAACGGCCGACCACACGGCGTGCGGCGGTATTCATTTCCGCCGCACGCCGTTGTCTTGAACGACTTCACCATCGGCTTTGGTGAAGGGCGCAAGTTTCCCCACCGCCAATATTTCGATCACCTCTTCGGAGGGGCGGCATAGCTTCGTCCAAGTGGAGTTTCCACGGCGACGCCCACGGCTGGGTTCGCGGCACAATAGCCGCTGATCACCCGCCATGCTCGCCTCGATCCTTTCCATCTCCGCCGGCGCTTCCCTGGGCGCTCTCCTGCGATGGCTGCTGGCCGGCCGCCTCAATCCGCTTTTTCCGGCGCTCCCGCTGGGCACACTGGCGGCCAACCTGATCGGCGGCTACCTGATCGGGGTGGCGGTCGCGGTTTTCGCCAATTGGCCCGAACTCTCGCCTCAGGTGCGCCTGTTCGTGATCACCGGTTTTCTCGGCGGGCTCACCACCTTCTCCACCTTCTCGGCGGAGGTGGTCACGCAGCTGCAGCAAGGCCAGACCTCGTGGGCGCTGGCGACCGCTTTCACCCACGCGCTCGGGTCATTCGCCTTCACGGCGCTGGGCATTGCGACGGTCGCCGCACTGCGACCCTGATCGCCACTTAGGCGAATTCCCTAGGCCGGCGCGACCCATTCCCTTAACGGGCTGCGGCGCCTGCCGCGCACACTGGTTCCCGTGTACAGGGAAGTGTGATGTCAACGGTCTACGATAGCTTTTTCAACTGGGCGAAGAAAACGACAACGTCGTTCGCCGAGCTGCGCCTGATTTCATCGACGCGAAAAGAAGCGGCCCCGGACGGCGACGGCCTGATCTACCGGCTCAAGCACTGGCCCGAACTGCCGGACACCCGACGCACCGCCGACGTGTTCCGCGCCCTCTCGGTGATGAGCCACCGGCCCGTGAATCGCCACTGGTTTGTCACCCATTCCAAGCTGCCCGCGCGCGAGGTCGACCAGCTGCTGGCGCACCTGGTCCGCGAAGACGCCGTCGAGGTGATCGACGGCGGGAAATACCTGCGCGACGCCGCCTAGGCCTCCCCGGCGCTGCGCGCCATCTCACTGGCCTGCTCATGGCGCGGCTGCGGCGCGGCCAGCACCTTGTCGATGCGCTTGCCGTCCAGGTCGATCACCTCGAAGCGCCAGTTGCAGCAGTCGATGCGCTCGCCCGCCGCGGGCAAGGTGCCCGACACCGACATCAGCAGGCCGGCCAGCGTGTTGTAGCGGCCGCGGTCTTCCTCGGGCAGCTCGCGAATCTCCAGCCGCGCCTTCAACTCCGCCACCGGCATCGAGCCATCGAGCAACCAGGACCCGTCTTCGCGCTGCGTGGCCCAGGCTTCGGCCTGCGCGACCGGCTGCAGCTCGCCGGTGATCGCTTCGAGCAGGTCATGCGGCGTCATCAGGCCTTGCACGACCCCGTATTCGTCCACCACGAACACCATGCGGCCCGACCGTTGGCGAAATTGTTCGAGCAGCTCCATGCCCGTCAAGGTTTCCGGCACGAAGAGTGCGGGAGAGGCGTGCGGCTCGACGGTGCCTTGCGCATCGCGGCCCAGCGAAAGCAGCTTGGCCACGCTCACCAGGCCCACCACGTCGTCGAGCGAGCCGCGGCACACCGGATACCAGGAGTGCGCGCCGTCGCGCCCGACCTGGGCCACGCACTCCGAAACGGCTGACGTCGCATCGAGCCACTGGATGTCCGAGCGCGGCACCATCATCGACGTGAGCGCCCGGTCGTCCAGGCGGAACACGTTCTGCACCATCTGGCGTTCGTGTTGCTCGATCACGCCCGCATCGACGCCCTCTTCCAGGCTGTGCACTATCTCTTCCTCCGTCATCGCGCGCACCTGCGTGTTGTCGATCTGCAGCAGCTTGAGAATGCCGTGCGTGGTGGCCGACAGCAGCTTCACGAACGGACCGGCGGCGCGAGCCAGCCAGGCCATCGGCCGCGCGACCCAGCGCGACACCGGTTCCGGGAACAGCTGCCCGATGCGCTTGGGCACCAGCTCGCCGAAGATGATGGTGATGAAGGTGATGGCCGTGACCACCAGCGCGGTCGCCGCGATGGCGGCCACGCCCGGTGCAACACCCAGGCCCTGCAACCAGAGGGCCACGCCTGCGCTGAAGGCTGCCTCGCCGACGATGCCGTTGAGGATGCCCGTGGCCGTGATGCCCACCTGCACGGTGGAAAGAAACTGCGTCGGATTTTCCAGCAGTTTCAGAGCCGCCGCCGCGCCGCGGTCGCCCGCCTCGGCCATCGCCATCAGCCGTGCCTTGCGGCTTGAGGCCAGCGCCAGCTCCGACATGGCAAAAGCGCCGTTCAGGACCGTCAGCAGCGCAATCAGCAGGATTTCCATGGGGAGGGCCTAGCGGGCCCTTGGGCGAGAATCGGACACGATGGCACTTTACTTGATTGGTGATGTGCAGGGCTGCGACGCGGCCCTGGGGCAGTTGCTGGCGAAGGTCGCTTTCTCGCCGAGCCGCGACACGCTCTACCTGCTCGGCGACCTGGTGAACCGGGGTCCGGACTCGCATCTGGTGCTGCGCAGGCTCATGAGCTACGGCGATGCCGCGCGCTGCCTGCTGGGCAACCACGACCTGAGTCTGCTCGCAGTCGCCCACGGCCGGCGTGCGCCGCACCGCAAGGACACGATGGACACGGTGCTGCAGGCCCCGGATCGCGGCGAGATGGTCGAGTGGCTTCGCCACCGGCGCATGGCGATCCACGCGCACGGTGTGTTGATGGTGCATGGCGGTCTGCTGCCGCAGTGGGACGCACCGCAGGCGCTGGCGCTGGCCGCGGAGGTGGAAGCCGTGTTGCGCGGGCCGGGCCTGGTCGATTTTCTGGCGCAGATGTACGGCAACGAGCCCGCGCGGTGGAGCGATTCGCTGACGGGCGCCGACCGCCTGCGGGTGATCGTCAATGCCATGACGCGCCTGCGCTTTTGCACGCCCGAAGGCGTGATGGACCTCAAGGCGTCGGGCGGCCTGCAGGACGCGCCGCCCGGTTACCTGCCGTGGTTCGACGTGCCCGGGCGCAAGAGTGTTGGAACGACGATCGCGTTTGGACACTGGTCAACGCTGGGCCTGGTGCAGCGCCCCGACATCATTGGGCTGGACACCGGCTGCGTGTGGGGCGGCTGCCTGAGCGCGCTGCGGCTCGGCGCGAACCACGGGGCGCACGAGTTGATCCAGGTGAAGTGCGAACAGGCGCAAGCGCCGGGGGAATGACGGATATTTCCCCCTCCCCCTCCGGGGGAGGGGGAGGGTGGGGGCACGCGCGCCAACCAAGCCCCCATCCCTGCCTTCCCCCAGAGGGGGAAGGAGCAATTCAAACTGCCCTCCCCTGAAGGGATTGAGTCAGTCCGATCACTCCGACTTGAACAGCGCCGCCACCTTGCGTTTGGTCTTGATGTTCGCGGACACGCGGCTGGTGGCGGGCTTGGCGCCGGCTTCCCAGGCGGGCGGCGTTTCGCTCGCGGGCGCCTCGTAAGGCTGGTCGAAGAACGGATCGCGCGGCGCGGCCGCAGCGCGGTACTCCCGCTGTGGCCGTGGCGCGCGCTCACGTTCGCGTTCGCGTTCGCGCGGCGCATCGAGCGCCTCGCGCGGCGCGTCCAGCACGTCGCGCGGATCGCCCACTTCGCCGGCTTCGCGCCACGCGCGCCGGCCGTCGTTGATGCGGCCGCGCGGCTTATCTTCCTCGAACTCCATTGCTTCCAGTTCGATCTTGCGCTTGAGCAGCTTCTCGATGTCGCCGACCAGGCGCGTGTCGCTCGGCGACACGAAGGTGACGGCGAGACCCGATTGCCCGGCCCGGCCGGTGCGGCCGATGCGGTGCACGTAATCTTCCGCGTTGAACGGCACGTCGAAGTTGAACACCGCCGGTACGTCCTTGATGTCCAGGCCCCGCGCCGCGACGTCGGTGGCGACCAGCAGATCGACCTCACCGGCCTTGAACGCGGCCAGGGCTTTCAAGCGCTCGTCCTGGCTCTTGTCGCCGTGCAACGCGGTGGTGTTCATGCCCTCGCGTTCGAGCGAGCGGGCCAGCCGCGCGCAACCGAGCTTGCTGTTGACGAACACGAAAGCTTGTTTCAGACCGCGTTGCCGAACGATCTGCTTCAATGCATGCCGCTTCTCGTCGTCGCTGACGCTGTAGAAATGCTGTTCGACCGTGGACGCTTCCTGATTCGGGCGGGCCACCTCGATGGTGACCGGGTCCTGCAGGTAGCTGCTGGCCAGGCGCTTGATCTCGGGCGAGAAAGTCGCCGAGAACAGCAAGGTGATGCGCTGCTTGGGCAGGAACGACAGGATGCGCTGCAGGTCGGGCAGGAAGCCGATGTCCAGCATGCGGTCGGCCTCGTCGAGCACCACGTATTCGACCTGGTTCAGCACGGCATTCTTGGCCTCGATGTGATCGAGCAGCCGCCCCGGCGTGGCCACCAGCACTTCGACGCCCTTCTTCAGCTCCAGGGTCTGCGGCTTCATGTCGATGCCGCCGAAGACGACCGCGCTGCGCAGGTTGGTGTATTTGCCGTAGAGCTTGACCTGCTGCGCCACCTGGTCAGCGAGTTCGCGCGTGGGCAAGAGCACCAGGGCCCGCACCGGATGGCGCGCCGGCGAAGTGGACGCGTTCTCGTGCTTGAGCATGCGCTGCAAGAGCGGCAACGCGAAGGCCGCGGTCTTGCCGGTGCCGGTCTGGGCCGCGCCCATCACGTCCCTGCCCGCCAGCACCACAGGAATCGCCTGGGCCTGGATCGGGGTCATCGATTCGTAGCCCATCTCGGCGACGGCGCGTGCCAGCGGTTCCGCCAGCGATAGATTGGAGAATGAAGTAGGCATCAGGGTCCGGTTGTGAACCCTACATTCTCGCATTTCAGGGCAACCGCCCTGTGACAAAGGCTTTCGGGGCTCGGCCCGGCCTCGAGAGTTCCTCTA
>JAQGMT010000444.1 GCA_028292185.1 Ramlibacter sp.
TTCACCAGCAAAACAATGTCCACGCGCGCTCCAGGCAAAGATGCGCATTATCGCTGCGTCAGTCGGGCGCCGCGTCTGCCACCTGCCGCAGGTAGGCGGTCTTCGCGCCTTGCAGGTGATCGACACACAGCTGCGCGAGCGCCCAGCCGTCGGTGCCTTTGAGCAGCTGGATGATCATGTGGTGGTCGCGCTCGGACGCCAACGCGTGTTCGTAATCGGCGGTCTTTTTGGAGCGCACCGGCAGGCTCAGCCACATGTAGTGCTTGATCGACTCCACCAGGTACTTGTTGCCACAGGCTGAGAACATCGCCACATGGAACGCGTCGTTGGCCTCGTGCACCCCGCGAAAATTGCGCGCTCGCAGGTGCCGCGCGTAATCCTGGTGCAGTTCCTCCAGCTGCGCGATCACGGCCGGGGCTGCCGGTAGTGGGATGCGCAAGGCGGCCTGGCGCTGTAGCAGTTCGCGCACTTCATAGATCTGCGACACCTCACGCGGCGACAGCGAGCGCACCGCCACGCCCTTGTTCTTCCCGCGAACCACGATGCCGGTGCGCTCCAGCTCCACGAAGGCCTGCCGCACGAAATGGCGCGTCACTCCGAAGCGCGCAATCAGGCTGTCCTCTATCAGGCGCGTGCCCGGCGCCAGCCGCCCGAAGATGATGTCGTCCCCCAGCAGCTTGGCGAGATCGGCCGGTTCAGCGAGCGCTGGATCACCGGGCAGCAGTCCGGCCGCGCTCATGCCGCCTCCATTGGGTTGCGCGGGGCGGCGTAAGCCGCTTCGACTAATTCCAGGGTGCGCAGGTTGTCCTGCGGCGAGGTTTCGAAGTCGGCGCCGCTGCGCAGGCAAGTTACGAAATGGGCGATGACAGCCTCGTACGATTGAAGGTAGCAAGCGGGCATGTCATAGGTGTGCTCGCCGGGCTCTGCCCCCATGAAGCGCAGGGTTGCGCCGTCCAGGATGGCCGTGCCGCGGGTGCCGATCACGGTGAGCTGGTCCAATGGCGCTGGCGGCCGACCATGCACAGCGAGATTCGACAAAATCGAAACCGGGGCCTGCCGCGCCGTTTCGAATGAGAGGAAGGCACGGTCCTCGCCCTTCATTGCAGGTGAGAGGTGACCGAGCCGCGCATGGTGCAGCGTCAAGTCGCCCAACAGGAAGCGCAAGGTGTCGATGTGATGGATCAGGATTTCCATCACCAGCGCGCGTTCCAGCCGGCCGATGAAAGGCTGGCGAACCAGGGCGGGCAAGCGGCCTTCCTCATCCGGAATGAGGCCGGACGACAGCAGTGTCAAATGGGCCTGCACGACGTCACCGATGCGCCCGGCCCGCAGGCACTTCCCAAGGTCGCGGTAGTACGGCCGAAAGCGCCAATTCTCGTGCACCATGAGACGCGTGCGGCCGGCGATGTCGGCCACCAACTCACGTGCCTGCTCGAGGGTGGGCGCCAGGGGTTTCTGGCATAGCACGGGAATCCCCTTGTCCGCCGCCATGCGGACGACCTCGGCGTGGAACTCTCGCGGCGCCGCCACGTCGACTGCGTCGAGTTCGACCTCGTCGAACATGCGCTGCGCCGTGTCGAACACCCGTTCGATGCCGAATTCGGCCGCTCGCGACTGTGCGGCCGCCGCATCCGGATCGGCAATCGCCACCACCCGCGCCTGGTCGGCCATGCGCTTCCAGCCGGGCAGATGGTGCTGTGTCACCCAGCCAGCGCCTACAAGGCCAATGCGCAAGGGGTTTTTCGGCGGGTAACTCATGCTGGAAAGGCCCAAGGTTGAACCGGGGCATTGCATCAGCACGTTGCTGCCTTGTCAACCAAAATTATCGATAAAGATTGATTTTTTATCAATGATGAGTAGAGCCCGGTTTCGCATTTCTCTAATGAAAACCCATCTTAAATTCGGAACAAGAGCTTATGGATTATTGACAATCAGGTTAGCACCGGATTCAATCGCGAGTTCCGCTTTGAACAACGAAGGAGACAGCAAGTGAACAATCGCAGGAGTTTCATCGGCGGCGCGGCGGCGCTGCTGGCCATATCCGTCACCGGCACGGCACAGGCGCAAAGCTACCCATCCAAGCCGATCAGGTTGATCGTCCCGTTTTCGGCCGGCGGCTCCAGCGACCTGTTGGGGCGCATCGTGGCGCAAAAGCTCGGCGAGCGGCTGGGCCAGCCGATCATTGTGGAGAACCGCGCCGGCGCCGGCGCAATGCTCGGAAGCTCTTATGTCGCGAAATCTGAACCGGATGGCTACACGCTGCTGTTGGCCGTGAGCAGCGCCATGGTGTTCGGCCCGCTGACCACCAAGCAACCGCTTTTCGACCCGATCAAGGACTTCACCCCCATCTCGCTGTTGGTACACCACCCGACCATCCTGATCGTGCATCCGTCGGTGGAAGCAAAGACGGTGAAGGAGCTGATTGCCTACGCGAAAGCCAATCCCGGCAAGCTCAACTACGGCTCACAGGGCAATGGCACGACGGCCCACCTCATGGGTGAACGCTTCAACCGAATGGCGGGCATCGACATCGTCCACGTGCCCTACAAGGGCGCGGCCCCGGCGATGGTCGACATGCTGGGCGGACGTATCCAGCTGATGTTCGATAGCGCCAGCACGTCCATGCCCCACATCAAGGCCGGCAAGGTGCGCGCGCTGGCGCTGGCGAATGCCACGCGATTTTCTGGCCTGCCGGACCTGCCGACGATTGCCGAAGCCGGTTTGCCCGGCTTCGACAAGTCGTCCTGGAACGGGCTGCTGGGTCCGGCGGGCATGCCCAAGAACATCGTCGACCGCCTGAGCGCCGAGGCCGTGAAGATCTTCAGCGACCCGGCCCTGCGGGACCAGCTGCGCACCGAGGGCATCGAGCCGGTAGGCACGGATGCGGCCTCGCTCGCCAGCCATATGAAGACCGAGCTGCAGGTCTGGGAGCCGATCGTGCGCTCCGCCGGCCTTTACCACGTGAACTGAACCAGCGAAGGAATGAAGATGAACGACGGGACGACGCGCTGGCCCCGCGGTGATTCGACTTTGGCAGTCACGGCCTGTTCGCCGCAGATCGTGCGCATCCGGGTGGAACGGCGTGGCGAGAGCGCTGGGCCGGTCTATGCCGCGCCTCGTGACGAACACATCGACGAGGTGGAGGTCACTGTCACGACCGGCGAGGCGCCCAGCTTGCGCACCGCCAATTGCGCGATCGAGATGAGCCCCTCGGGGCGGCTGGCTTTCAGCGACGCGCGCGGCGTCTTCCTGCGCGAGGCGCAGGTGGGCGGGATCTGGCACGACGACGCGTCGACGGGGCGCGTGGGCGCCCGGTTCGAGATCCAGGGCGACCAGCGTTTCTATGGCCTGGGCCAGGGCGGCCAGCAATTCGACCGGCTGGGCGGCACCCGCGAACTCTGGAATTCGATGATGGGTCATGGCCCTGGCTCGAACGTGCCGATGCCGCTCGTGGTTTCCAACCGTGGCTATGCCATCTTCTTCGACAACACCTGCGACGGCACATTGGTCGTGGGGCGCTCCGACGGCGGCTCGCACATCACGTACACGGTCGCCAACGGTCCGCTGGACATGTATGTGCTGGTCGGCGGCGACATGCGCGGCGTGCTGGCGCAGGTGAAGCGGCTGCTCGGCGCGGCGCTGATGCCGCCGAAATGGTCGTTGGGTTTCCTCCAATCCACGCGCCACTTCGTTGACACCGACGAGTTGCGCGCCTTGCCCCGCAAGCTGCGCGAGCACCGTATTCCCTGCGACGCCATCATTCTGCTGTCGAGCTATGCGGATGCCAAGGGTTGGAACACCGGCGTCGGCCACCTGGAGTTCCAGTCGGAACTGTGGGCGGATCCGAAGGCGCTGGTCGATGAACTCCACAGCCAGGATTTCCGGGTGATGTCCCACGAGTACCCGGTCATTCATCCTGAAGCCCCGCAGTTCGCGCAGGCGCTCGCCAAAGGCTATGTGCTGGAACAAGGTTATCCCGCACTCGACCTGCCCCGCCCGCATTCGAACTACCGGCAAGGCCAGAAGTACCTCGACTTCTCCAATCCCGAGGCTGGGCTCTGGTGGTGGAAGCAGCACCGCCCCCAGCTGGACCTGGGCATCGACGGCTGGTGGCTCGATGGCGGCGAAGGCCCGCCTTCGGAATCGAAACTGCACGCCGGCAGCGGCACCCGTGTGCACAATATCTACGATCGCATGCGCCAGCAGGTCTTCTTCGAGGGCGAGGCGGCCGACCGTCCCGACACCCGGCCGTTCATGCTTTGCCGTTCGGGCGCAAGCGGTATGCAACGCTACGGCGCCGCCAACCTCTCGGGC
Organism: Ramlibacter sp.; assembly: GCA_028292185.1. Lineage (GTDB taxonomy): Bacteria > Pseudomonadota > Gammaproteobacteria > Burkholderiales > Burkholderiaceae_C > Ramlibacter. The sequence continues at coordinate 4,315 of JAQGMT010000444.1, forward strand.
GACATCATCAACACCTTCGCCACGCTGGCGACGCAAATCCCCATTGCATTGAACACGGGCATGTCCGGCGTGCCCTATTGGGGCTCCGACATCGGCGGGTGCTATCAGGAGATCCCGTCGTCCGGCGAATTGTTCGCGCGCTGGTTCCAGTTCGGCGCGTTCAGCCCCATCTTCCGCTCGCACGGATGGATCTGGCGCGAGCATCTTCCGTGGTCGCACGGGCCCGAGGTCGAAGCGATCTGCCGCGCTTATTCGGAGCTGCGTTACCGGCTGCTGCCCTACACCTATACCCTTGCCTGGCAGGCGCGTGACCAGGGCTTGCCGCTGATGCGCCCGATGGTGTTGAATTATCCGGACGACCCGCGGGTGTTCGAGCTGGGCGATCAATACCTCTGGGGCGACGACCTGCTCGTGGCCCCAGTGACCCGCGAAGGCGCGCGGGCCTGGTCTGCCTATCTGCCGGCCGGCGGGTGGTATGACTTCTGGACACAGCAGCGATTCGAGGGCGGGCGTGGCGTCCAGGTCGATGCGCCGCTCGACCGGCTGCCGCTGTTCGTCAGGGAAGGCGCGATCATCCCCATGGGGCCGGTGGTTCAGCATTCCGGCGAGCAGATCCTCGAGCAGGTCACCCTGCTCATCTATCCTGGCGGGGAGTCGCGGTTCTCGCTGTACGAGGACGACGGCACCACCAACCGCTACCGGGAGGGCGCGCACGCCATCACGGAAATTGAGTGCAGGCAGCAGGACGGCCTTGTCGTAGTCACCATCGCCGCGCCGCGCGGCGATGCCGGGGTGCTGCCAGACGACCGCACCTACACCCTCCAGGTCTTCGCAGCCAAGCCTCGAAGGGTGACGGCCGAAGGCGGAGGTCCCTTGCCCGAATTGCCCGGACCGTCCGCGCACGGCCCGGGGTGGTGGCACGATGGCCAGCACTTTCTTCACGTCCGGTTGCAGGCCGGGGCCGGTACTATTCGCATTGAATAGCCACGCCTCCACGTTCAACCCTTTCCATTCGCCCGTTCCCGACGGGCTTTACCCGAGACCAACATGACCCAAGGCATGCGCAAAGGACTCACCTCCTACGGCGACCCCGAGTTCTCCCTCTTCCTGCGCAAAGCCTTCATCAAGGCGATGGGCTTGTCGGACGACGCGCTCTCGCGCCCCGTGGTGGGCATCGCCAACACCTTCAGCGACTACAACGCCTGTCACGGCAACGTGCCCAAGCTGATGGAGGCGATCAAGCGCGGCGTGATGCTGGCCGGCGCCCTGCCGATGGAGTTTCCCACCATCTCCATCCACGAATCGTTCGCGCATCCCACCAGCATGTTCCTGCGCAACCTGATGGCGATGGACACCGAGGAGATGATCCGCGCGCAGCCGATGGATGCCGTGGTGCTGATCGGCGGCTGCGACAAGACCATTCCGGCGCAGATGATGGCGATGGCTTCGGCCGACGTGCCCGCGATCATCGTGCCGGTCGGCCCGATGCTGGTCGGCCACTACCAGGGCGAGCAGCTGGGCGCCTGCACCGACTGCCGCCGCCTGTGGGGCGAACACCGGGGCGGGCGCATCGGCGCCGAGGAGATCGAGCGCATCAACGAGCGCCTGGCGCCAACACCCGGCACCTGCATGGTGATGGGCACCGCCAGCACGATGGCCTGCATCATCGAGGCTATGGGCCTGGCGCTGCCGCGCTCGGCCGCGATTCCCGCGACACACGCCGACCGCATGCGCTCCGCCGAAGCCAGCGGCGGATTCGCCGCCGCCATGGCAACCAACGGCACGCCGAAACCCTCGCAGCTGATGACCAAGGCGTCATT
>JAQGMT010000156.1 GCA_028292185.1 Ramlibacter sp.
GCTTTTGCGGCCGGCCTTCTGGCCGGATGGACCGCCCAGGGAAGCCGCCCCGAGTTCAAGGTCGTCACCGGCATCAGCGCAGGGGCCTTGATTGCTCCCTTTGCGTTTCTCGGGTCGGCTTACGACGCGGTTCTGCGAGACGTCACGACGTCCATCGATCAAGACAGCGTGTTTCGCCAGCGCGGCCTGCTGGCGGGGCTTTCCGGCGACGGCATGGCCGGCAGCGAGCCATTGGCGCTGCTCCTCGCCAGGTTCCTTACCCGCGACGTGCTGACTGCCATCGCCGCGGAGTACCGCAAGGGCCGGGCGCTGATGATTGGCACGACCGACCTCGACTCGGGTCATGCGGTCACCTGGAATATGGGCGCGATCGCGGCCAGTGGGACTGCGGACGCATTGGCGCTGTTTCGCAAAGTCATGGTGGCCTCGGCCAGCGTTCCCGGCGCGGTGTCCCCCGTCATGATTGAAGTGGAGGCCCAAGGCAAGCCTTACCAGGAAATGCATGTCGACGGCGGCGTCATCACGCAAGTGTTCACCTATCCGTCGAACAGCCTGGCCGTCATGAAGCAGTTGACCGGGCAGCCGTACCGGCGGGCGGTCCATATTTATGCCATTCGCAATGGCAAAGTGAGCCCGGAGTGGGCCGCAACCCCGCGGCGCACGCTGGGCATTGGCAACCGCGCCATCGGCGTCTTGCTCCAGCGGCAAGGGATCAACGACCTTGAACGCATCTATCAGACAGCCCGGCAGGACGGAGCAGACTTCAATCTCGCCTACATCGGTTCGGACTTCGAACATCCCGCACACGAGGACTTCGACCCCAGGTACATGAGCCGATTGTTCGACTACGCATTTGAACTCGGTGCCAAGGGCTACCCTTGGCACAAGAAGCCTCCCACCGACAGCGCGCAGTAAAGGCCGGTCAGGCGGGGGCCGCCTGGCGGCGCGCTAAACCGCGTCCTCACGCCACGGCAACGCGCGCCCCTTTCAGCGTCTTTGCCCACCAGGCGAGGTCATCGAACATGGCCGTGGCGGATTGGCCGAGATGGGCGAAATCTTCGAACGACTTGCCTTGCTGCCAGACGCCCAGGAACTCGATCATGCCGATGTGGACCGCGTTGCGAATGGGCGCCATCTGCAATTCGATCGCCGTCAGGCGCAGTTGCTCGACCGCTCGCGCGGCACCGACGCCACCGTAGCCAACAAACGCCACCGGCTTGCGGACGAACTCGGCGTAGGCATAGTCCAGCGCATTCTTGAGCACCGCACTCGGGCCGTGGTTGTATTCCGGTGTGACGATGATGAAGCCGTCGAGGCCGGCGAGCTTTGCCGCCCATGCCCTCGCGCTTTCGTTCTTGACAGGTCCCCACGCGGGCGCCTTCGGCTCCGCGAAAAAAGGCATGGGATAGTCGCGCAAATCGATCTGCTCGAACTGAAGGTCGTCGCGCCTGGAAGCCAGCGAGTGAATCCAGGCGGCGGGCTTGTCGCCGAAGCGCCCTTCGCGCGTCGAGCCGATGATGATGCCGATCTTTGGTTGGGTCATGACAGGAATCCTTGGAAGAAGTTGAACGGTGAAGCAAGCAGCTTAGGATTCAACCGCCTTCCCCACTAGTCAGGCCGCGCGGCTTGCTGTCATCCAGTTTTCCGAGCAATCGGACTCGACAGGCCTGCATCGACGCCTGACTCATCCTTCGCCCGCGACCGGCGACCCATTGCTCACGCCAGTGGACGGTTCTCGTCACGATCTGCCGTCTGGTGCGGGACCGTCGCGCCCCCTCAAGCGAACTTTTTCGGCCGCTGCTACACCTACACTTCTCCGGCGGGGTTGGCGGACCCAAGCCGCTGCCCCTGACTTGCGGCGCCATTTGCAACGCGTTGCGGGCAGTCTGCATGAGAGCGTCCCGACCCGCTGGGGCGACCGCGAGCCGGCCAAGGCGGCGCCTTAATGACATTCACCAGGAGAGTTTCATGCAACTGCAGGACAAGGTCGCTTTCATCACTGGCTCGGCCAGCGGAATCGGCAAGGAAATCGCCATCACCTTCGCCCGCGAAGGCGCGAAGATCGTCATCGCCGATCTCAACAAGGAGGCTGCCGACGCCACCGCCACCGAACTGAAGGCCGGCGGTGCGCAAGCCATCGGCGTGGCGGTGGACGTGACCAGCGAAGACCAGGTGAACGCCGCCGTCGGACAAGCGGTCGCGGCGTTCGGAGGCATCGACATACTGATCAGCAACGCCGGCATCCAGATCGTCCACCCGGTGGAGGAGTTTTCGTTTGCCGATTGGAAGAAGATGCTGTCGATCCACCTGGACGGGGCGTTCCTCACCACCCGGGCCTGCCTGAAGCACATGTACGCGCAGGGCCGGGGCGGCACGGTGATCTACATGGGCTCGGTGCACTCGAAAGAGGCGTCGCTGCTCAAGGCGCCTTATGTGACCGCGAAACATGGGCTCATCGGCTTGTGCAAGACGGTGGCCAAGGAAGGGGCCAAGCACAACGTGCGGGCCAACGTCATCTGCCCGGGCTTCGTGCGTACGCCGCTGGTGGAGAAGCAAATCCCCGAGCAGGCCAGGACGCTGGGGATCAGCGAACAGGATGTGATCAGGAACGTCATGCTGAAGGACACCGTCGATGGCGAGTTCACCACCACCGACGACGTCGCCCGCGTCGCGCTGCTGTTCGCTGCGTTTCCAACCAATGCACTCACCGGCCAGTCGCTGGTTGTCAGCCACGGCTGGTTCATGCAGTGATGCGGCGGGGCCGCGTGCAGGCCTTCCGGCTTGAACGTTTCCCGCATCGGGAAACTCACACCAGCCGCTGAATCTTCTTCTTGCGCCAGACGAACTGGTAGTAAGCCGCCTGCAGCAGCAACATCGACGTGAAGGCGATGGGATAGGCCATCCAGACGCCGTTCAGGCCGTAGCCCTGGCTAAGCAGCCATGCCGAAGGCAGTTCGATCGCGGCGATGCAGAAAATCGAAATGCCGGTCGGAATCATCACCGCGCCGCTCGCCCGCATCACGCCGCCCAACACCGCCTGGAAACCGAACACGACGCAGCTCCAGAGCATGATGTGCAGCAGCGTTTGCGCCAGCTCCACCACCGGCGCGCTGGTGATGAACGCGCTGATCAGGTGGCGTGAGAAGAGATAGCCGATCAGCACCAGCGTTCCGGTGATGATGACGTTCAGCTTGAGCCCGGTCCAGGCGATCGCGCCAAGCCGCTCGCTGCGCCCCGCGCCGATCGACTGCGCGCCCAGGATCGACGCGGTGATGGCGATCGAGAACGCCGGGAACTGCACGTAGTTGACGACTTGGTTGACGGCGCCGTAAGCAGCCGTCGCGTCCGAACCGAAGCGGTTCACCAAGGCCAGCAGCACGATTTCCGCGAGCGAAATCACGATCATCTGCACGCCGGTGGGCAGCCCGATGCGGGCCACCAGTTTGAGAATCTTGAAGTCCAGCCGCAGTGCCCGCAGCAGTTCGGCGTCGGGCGCGAGCGGGTGCTTGCGGCGACGCAAGCTGACCCACAGGAAGACCAGCGCCGCAATGAACGAGACCACCGACGCGGCCGCGGCACTGACCACGCCCAACTGCGGCAGTCCACCCCAGCCGCGGATGAAAGCCGGTGTCAGCGCGCACGAGACCGCGGTGGAAATGAGCAGCGCATACAGCGGCGTCAGCGTGTCGCCGACGCCGCGCAACAACTGCGTCACCAGGATGAACACCAGCAGCCCCGGCATCGCCAGCATCATCGTGCGCGCATAGCCGATCGCGATCGGCAACACGTCGCCTGGCGTGCCCAGCGCGCGCAACAGCGCCTCGGTGAACGTGCCGCCGAAGATCGCCACCAGCAGACCGATCCCCAGGCCAAGCGAAATTGCCGTGCCGGCGATCACCTTGACCTTGTGCGGTTCGCGTGCGCCCCAGGCTTGGCCGATCAGCACCGAAGCGCCGGCGCCGATGCCGATCACCAGTGAGATGAAGAAAAAGACGATCGGAAACATGCCCGAAACGGCGGCCAGCGCCTGGGTTCCGAGCATCTGGCCGACGAAGACGTTGTTGATCGTGCCCGAGAGCGCCTGCAGGAAGTTGGAAACGATCATCGGCCCCAGGAACGCCAGGAACACGCGCCACAGCGGGCGGCTATCGAGGGCCCCCGGCCGGGCCGGGCGCGGCGGGCTGGCGGAACTGGGCTTATCGGACATGGGGGCGAAGCGTACCGCACCACGCGCCAAGCTCCACCGAGGCCATTGGCTTTCGCGAGCCCGTGCTTAATCCTCGAGCAGCCGGCACTTGATGCTGCGGCCCTTGACCCGGCCCTCGTTCAGTCGCGCCACCGCCCCGCGGGCGATGCCGCGGGCCACGGCCACGTAGGTCGCGAATTCGTTGATGTCGATCTTGCCCACTTGCTCGCGGGTGTAGCCCAGGTCCGCCGTCAGGGCGCCCAGCACATCGCCGGGACGAATCTTTTCCTTGCGCCCGGCCTGGATGTGGATGGTGGCCATGGCCGGCAGCAGCCGTTCGCCGGCCGCCGGCGTGAGGCCGGCCAAGTCGTGCCAAACCGATTCGCGCCCCTGCAACAACTCGATGCGTCCGACCGCGCCCATCTCGTCGAGGCTGGCCAGGTTCAGCGCCAATCCGGTCTCCCCGGCGCGGCCGGTGCGGCCGATGCGGTGCACATGCACTTCGGGATCGGGCGTCACGTCCACGTTGATGACCGCAGCCAGCCCGGTCACGTCCAGCCCGCGCGCGGCGACGTCGGTGGCGACCAGCACCGAACAGCTGCCGTTGGCAAATCGCACCAGCACCTGATCGCGGTCCCGCTGCTCCAGATCGCCATGCAGCGCAAGCGCGCTATAGCCCTGCGCCTGCAGCAGCTGGCCCAGCTCGCGGCAGCGCGCCTTGGTGTTGCAGAAGGCCAGCGTGCTCACCGGACGGAAGTGGTCCAGCAGCCGGGCGACGGCCGGCAGCCGTTCGGATTCGCGCACTTCGTACCAGCGCTGCTCGATCTGCTCGCCCGCGTGCTCCGTGTCCACCTTCACGGTGAGCGGGTCGCGCAGGAACTGCGAGGCCAGCTTGGCGATGCCCTCGGGATAGGTCGCCGAGAACAGCAGCGTCTGCCTTTGCGCCGGGCACTGCCGCGCGAGCCTGGCGATGTCGTCGGCAAAGCCCATGTCGAGCATTCGGTCGGCCTCGTCGAGCACCAGCGTCTTGAGTGCCTCGAGCTGGAGGTT
>JAQGMT010000475.1 GCA_028292185.1 Ramlibacter sp.
CGTCAAGGCGCCCGAGCCGGGCAAGTCGGAGCATCCGACCCCATAGGTTCGCCCGCGCCTGCCGAGCCCAACAGGGTCTGTGCTTCATCACCCGCCGGCTGCACCGGCGCTGCCTTGGCGAGCGCCATCCACACGCCGAAGGGCAGGCCGTCGCGCGTGCGGCGCGGGGCGTTGCGGGCGACCACCAGCCGTCCTTGTTCCAGCACCATGACACCGCACTCCGGCGGTACTTCCTGCGGGTCGGCGATGCAGCGGCCCTTGCCATCGCAGGCGAGCACGTACCAGCATTCGCCCAGGTCCACGTAAGCGGCACGCTTGGCACTGTTGCGCAGGTCACTCAGCACGTCGGCGCGGCGCACCTTCACCTCGTGCACCACCGGATCGACATACGCCTGGACGGAGGTGTTGCGGATCGAAAAGACATCCGGCTTGGCGACGCACCAGCGCAGGGGCTGGGTCGCGCTGACTTGCGGCACCTGCGCGCGCAAAGAGAGCCCGCGCCAGGCGATGCGGCCCGCCCGCGTCATTTCCAGCGCCACCCGCTCCACCAGTGCCTCGTGCGCAGAGAAGGCCGCCCGATTGGCGGCGAGCGCGCTGGCCAACAGACGCACGCCGGTGTCGGTGACGCGCAGCGATTCGTGACCGGAGGGCGCGCGCACGCGATCGAGCATGCCGGCCGCCAGCAATTCGATCTCCAGCGGGTCCTGGCACGGCCAGCCGGCGGAACGGTAAATCTCGCGCAGGCGGCGCGCGTGCGCCTTGCCCAAGCCAGGGTGAGGCGATGCGAGAGGGGCGGTGGAAGCGGGGCTCATGCCGGATGCCGGATACGGCTCGCCAGTGTAGCGGGGTGGCGAGGGCGCCGTAGGCAGGGTCCCACGTCCGATGGCGCGGTTGACTTATCGCGGCGAAGCCACTCGCGGCCACAATCGCGCGCATGGTCGAGATTGTGAACGCCAAATACGGGATCACCGCGCTGCGCTATGCGGGAGCGCAAATCGTCGACGTGATGATGGGCCTGATCGACGGCACGCAGGCGAAGTGGGACCTGCGGCCTGCGCCCACGCGACTGACCGAGGTGGTGGACCGGCTGGTGGAGGGCGACACCGTGATCAGCCTGTTCCCCGACGAAGCCGGCGGCCTCGAGCCCGGCCCGGAAGTCAAGGTGGATGTTCTGCCGGAAGGCACCGAAACGCTAGCGCTCGCCGAAGACGCGCCGGGCCGCAGCCTGCGGGATCTGCCGCGCTTTTGAAGCTCGCTAGCGCACGCGCCGCGGCAACTTGAGCAGCCCCGTCGAGAGCGCGGTGCCGAACACGATCACCAGCCCGCACAGCAACATCCACGAAGTCACCTGCTCGGAAAGAAACACCACGCCGTAGAACACGGCGAACACCGGAACCAGAAAGGTCACCGCGAGGGCTCGCGCCGGGCCGGCTTCCTCGATCAGGCGAAAGTACAGTATGTATGCGAGGCCGGTACACAGCACCCCGAGCACCAACAGCGACAGCCACGCTTGCAAGCCGGGCATGCGAGCCGGCCACCACCACGCGGCGGGCAAAGCCAGGACGAGAAGCGCGCCGAGCTGGCTGCCGGTGGCCGTGACGAGCGCGGGCAGGCCGCTCAGGTAACGCTTCGTCGCGTTGGCCGACACGCCATAACATAGCGTCGCCAGCAGGCAGGCAAGGACGGCCCAGCCCGGCGCAATGCCCGATGCATCCGGTTTGAAACTCGCTTGGTCCCAGGCGAGCAGCGCGACACCGCCGAAGCCGATGGCCAGGCCCAGCATGCGCAAGGGCGCCAGCCTGTCCTTCAGCCAGAACCGCGCGACGAGCGCGCCGAACAAGGGCACCGTGGCATTGAGGATCGCCGACATGCCGGTGGTGATGGACAGCAACGCAAACGCGAAGCACGCGAATGGAATGCCGGAGTTCAGTACGCCGATGACGATGACCGGCTTCCAATGCCGCACCAGTTGCGGCGCGAGCCCGCGCAACCAGAGCAGGGGCAGCAGGAAGGCCGCGGCCACCGCGACGCGCACGGCAGCGGTGGGCAGGGCGCCGAACTCCGTGACCCCCAGCCGCATGAACAGGAAGGACGAGCCCCAGATCGCCCCAAGCAGCGAGAAGTCGACCAGCCAACGGCGCGAGATGGTGGCGCCCGCTGCCTGCGGCGCCGATGCATCGGCGGAGTTGCTCAAGCCACGCCTTCCAATCGGAGCAATGCCGTCTTGCGTTCAAGGCCGCCGGCGTACCCGGTGAGCGATCCGTCCGCGCCGACCACGCGATGGCACGGCACCACGATGCTAAGCGGGTTGCGCCCGACCGCGGCGCCGACCGCGCGCACGGCGGCGGGTTGCCCGATGCGGCGGCTTAATGTGCCGTAGCTCGTCGTCCCGCCGCGAGGAATCGAAAGCAGCGCGTCCCACACCGAGCGCTGGAACGCAGTGCCGCCTTGCAGATCCAGCGGCAGGTCGAAGCTGCTGCGAGCGCCCGCGAAATATTCGGCGAGCTGGACCTGCGCCGCAAGCAGCACGGGGTGCTCGGCGTCCACGGGCCAATTGCCGTGATCGGGCAGGTGGCGCTGCCCTTCGAACCAGAGCCCGGCCAAGCCGCGCGCAGTGGCGGCGACGATCATCGGGCCGAGCGCCGACTGATAGGGGGCCTTGACGATGGAGGTGTCGAATTTCATGAAAACCCCTTCAGAGAGAGCTCGTTATTGCAGGCCGGCCCAGGCCCGGACCACAGCATAGCTGCGCCAAGGCTTCCAGGCCTGCGATGCAGCCTGCGCCGCGCGCGCTGCGTTGCTTGTGCCTTGCACGCCCAAAGCCTTGTGCAGGGCCACGTCGCCGGCCGGGAATGCGTCCGGCCAGCGCAACGCCCGCATGGCGATGTACTGCGCGGTCCAATCGCCGACACCCGGAAATTGCTTGAGTGCCTCGATCGTCTGTTCCACGTCGGCGCCGCCATGCAACTGCAGCCGCTTGTCAGCAACGGCACGTGCAATGGCGAC